>JBGSIR010000474.1:0-2172 GCA_041742415.1 Fimbriimonadaceae bacterium
ACGTTGATGAGGCCGGTGCGCAGGATGATGTCGGAGATGCCCTGCACGCCGCACTGCAGCACGGCGTCGGCGTCGCGGAAGACTTCGGTCATCGTGGCGCGCCGCTCGCTGTTGCTCACGAGGTTGTCGTTGGGAATCACGACCACCGTGTCGGCGTGCTCCTTAATGCGGTCGAGGCCGATCTGGGCGGAGCGGCGGCGTCGGGGGCCTTCAAAGCGGAAGGGAAGGGTGGCCACAGCCACGGTGAGGATGCCCATGCGGCGGGCGATTTCGGCGATGAAGGGCGCGGCGCCCGTGCCGGTTCCGCCGCCGAGGCCGGTGGTGATGAAGACCATGTCGGCGCCTTCCAGCAGGTGCTCAATCTCCTTCTCCGATTCCTTCGCGGCGGCAAAGCCCTTGTCGGGGTCTCCGCCGGCGCCCAGGCCTCGGGCGGACATGCCCAGTGTGAGGCGGGTTTCGGCCAGGTTCACTTCCAGAGCCTGGTGGTCGGTGTTCATCGCGATGAACTGAACGCCCTGCAGGCCCGATTTCACCATGCGGTTCACGGCGTTGCAGCCGCCTCCGCCTACGCCCACGACCTTGATAATGGCTCGGGATTCGAAGAGGTTCACGCGGGTCATGGAAGTGTCCTTGATTGAGCCCGCCCAGAAAAATGCGCGGGTTCTGTTCCGTTCCAGACGGCCTGCCGCGGCTGAAAGACGCGAAAAAGTCTTAGGCCTCGACTTTCTGCTCGGCGATGCGGCGGCTGATGGCCTCCAAAGCCTTCGCATCGTCGCCCACCGCTTCGGCAAAAAGCTCCTGAATGGCCTGTCTCAGCGTGGGCCAGGCCGCTTCGCGGGCGGCTTGGCCAGCGTCGGTGAGCTGGCAGTGGCTGGCGCGGCGGTCTTGGGGGCAGGGGATGCGGGACACCCAGCCGCGCCGCTCCAGGCGGTCCACCAGCCTCGTCATGCCGCTTCGGCTCAGCAGAGCGCGGTCGGCCAAGTCGCTCATGCGCAGGCGGTGCCCCTCGGCATATTCCAGCGTCACCAGCACGTCGTACTCCTCAAAGCTCATGCCGGCCTCAGAGTCCATCCTTCGCCCGACCTCTTGGGTCAGGCGCTTGGCCGCCATCAGATAGGCGGCAAAGGCGGATTGGCATTCAGGCGAGAGAGGAGCCACACTTGATTCAACGATAGTTGCGCTCGCAATGTTTCTTTTGGCCCCTTTCGGGCCTGGCGGCGCTCCTGCTGTCGTAGGATAAAGCATGTCCATCCCCGCAGGAATCTGGCAAAAGTTCTTCTCCACCGATGCCTCCATCACGACTCTCATCCTGCGGCTGGCTGTGGGCGGAGCGATGCTTCCGCACGGCGCTCAAAAGCTTTTGGGCTGGTGGGGCGGGGCGGGCTTCGCGGGCACCATGGAGCGCATGAGCGGGCAGTTTCCCGCGCCGATTGTGGTGCTAGTCATCCTGGGCGAATCGCTGGGCGCGCTGGCGCTCATGCTGGGCTTCGGGGCGCGGTTCATGGCGCTGGGCCTCGCCATCATCATGGCCGGAGCCTTTTTCATCAACCTGCCCAACGGCTTCTTTATCAACTGGATGATGGTGGAGGGGCAGCGGCATGGGGTGCAGTTCCAGATCCTCTATGTGGGCGCGGCGATTCCGCTCATCATCCGGGGCGCCGGGGCGTTTTCGGTGGACCGCGTCATCGCCGGCCTGCTCGCCAAATCCAAGGCCTGAGCGCGGTTTCCCCACACTTCGGGGAAAACTCTGTGCAAAAGATGTCTACGCATTTTGCCCGGCGAGACTGCCAGGCGCCGTAGACTGATTGACCAGGCCCGGAAAGACGAACGCCTTCGCAAAAAAGGCGCCGCTTTCCGGGCCGAGCCGCCGTCATTACCTCTGCGCTACTGCTGAGAACGCTTGTCTTTGCCTCTCAACAGTGCCGGCGATGATGCCTGGCTGCGCGGGAGCCTTCATTCCATCATGCAGACCAATTTGCCCATCCAGCAGGACATGGAGATCAAGCGGATCTTCGCCAGCGCCGACGGCCGCCCCGCCTTTGACTGGGCCCCCAGTGTTGAGGGGCTCGAAGTGCCCGCCGGACTCTTTGTGAGCAGCGGCCAGACCGAAGAGCCGCTCAGCGCCGCCCGCATCGCCCAGACCATCGGCGACGCCCTCGCCGGCCTGATGCT
>JBGSIR010000475.1:0-2866 GCA_041742415.1 Fimbriimonadaceae bacterium
ACGGTCGGGAAGGCGCTGAAGTCGAGCGGCCTCTGGATACACAGCCCGCCATGCACGACATTGGCCTGAGCCGCCTCCGCGACGCCGGCGCCGTGCTCACCCACACCGAGAGCTGCATCTATGAATGGCTCCACTCCGCCGAACACCCCGCCTTCCGTGATGTGCTGGCATTGGTGAAAGACGCCGCCGCAGGCTAATCGCGGCCTTTGGGCCAGGTGCGAGCGAACTCTTTGAGGTCGAGATCCCACTTGTGTTCGCCCATTGAAAGACTCCATGGACCATCGGGAGGCGGCGGAGATGCTTCCTGATAATGACCACTGCCCCACATCCACCGGGATTCGTCGCGGCTGAGGCTGAGCCACGCGAGGTCTTGGACACGGCCCGCAATGTCGTTCAGCTGCTTCGTCCTTGTGGCGACCACGATGCGCACGGCCAGATAGAAGCCGGTGAGAAGGAGCAGGATAAGGCCGCCCCAAAAGTGAAGCCAATCTAACTTCTGCAGTCCGTTGATGAGAAGCATCAGCCCAAAAATGGCGGCAATCGCTCTCCCCCTGTCCGCGAGTTTCAGCTCAAACTTGTCAGGCCCTTTGCCATCCAGCTGCATGCCAAAGGCAAGCGGCTTGCGAAGATATTGCCGCCAGCGCAGAGATTCCTCCACCGTTGCGGGCTGACTCTTGACCGATATGAACTGCCCGCCCTGGGGCATGGCCCTGCGATCACTTGCGGCGAAGATCAACAGCATCACGCCCATACCGGCAAAGCCAAAGACTTGATACGGCTCTATAGGTTTGAATGGCGAAACAAGCTGAGCAAGGCAGAGCAGGCCAAAGATCAGGTTTGTCCACAAGACGGCGTGATGATGCCAACTTGTCCGCTCCGCTTGCCAGAACGAGGCATCTGGCCGCCCGAAGAGGCGCAGCGCAAAGATGATGTTCTCCGACTCCCAGCCCACTTGAAGCTGCTCGCCCGAGCGGAGGCGGACGAGGGTAAGGCCATCCCTGACTTCCACTTGATCAACCTCATCCCAGGCCGCTTCCCACTTGACATAACCACCCTTCTGAAAAGTGATTCCATCCTGCGAAAAGGTGAGGCATTCGCTGCCGTCGGGGCTGAATTCAGTCATCTCAAGGCTCCTCTAGCCTGGCTGATCCTGCCGCCGCAGGTCTCCCCAAGTTCAGTCTCCGCCACGCCCCTCTGCTCCAAGTCCATTTTGCGCTGCCCGGCTCGGGTGTAATACGGGCGTGCTGCTGAAATCCATCAACTATTGGTCCTATCCCGGCGGGCTTGAGGGGACGCTGGCGCTGGCCGACTTTTTTGCCGCTGCCAAGCGCGACGGATTTGAGGCCGTGGAGGTGGCGATTGGCCACGAGGGCGCCTTGACCGTGGACGCGACGCAGGAGGAATGCGGCGAGCTGAGGGACTTGGCCAGCGAGGCCGGAGTTGAGATTGCCAGCGTGGCCAGCGGAACCTATTGGAGCCGCGCCGTGGCCGACCCGGGCGAAGCCGGGCAGCTGGCCGAGCAGGACCTGAAGAAGATGCTCCGCATCACCGGCTGGCTGGGCTGCCGCGCCCTGCTGGTCATCCCCGGCGCCGTGGACGTTTTCTTCCTGCCCGACCGCGCCGCCCAGCCCTACGACGAGGTGCTGGAGCGCGCCTATGAAGGGCTCAGCCGCTGCCTGAGCGCCGCCGAGGAGGCCAGCGTGGTGATGGCCATCGAAAACGTCTGGAACCGCTTTTTGATGAGCCCCACCGAGATGGCGGACTTCATCGACAGCTTCGAATCGCCCTTTGTGGGATCCTATTTCGATGTGGCCAACGTGCTGCCCTTCGGCTATCCCGACCAGTGGCTGCGCATTTTGGGCCACCGCGTGGCGGGCGTCCACTTCAAGGACTACCGCCGCAGCGTCGGCACGGCCGAGGGGTTTGTGAACCTGCTGGAGGGCGATGTGGACTTCGCCGCCGTGATGGACGCCCTGCGCGAAATCGGCTACAGCGGCCCCGTCGCCGCCGAGCTGCTGCCCCTGAACAAGCAGCACCCCGAGCTGAAGTGCGCTTTTGCCAGCCAGGCAATGGACCGCATTTTGGGACGAGCCTGACCCGCGCAGCGAAGAGAGAGGAGTGATCCGCAAGGTCTATCGCTCCACTCTCCCCTGCCCGCCCGAGCGGCTGTGGGAGTTCCACCAAACGGTGGAGGCCCTCAAGGAGCTGACGCCGCCCGGCTCCAAAGTGGCCATCGTGGGGCCAGACACCGCCGTTCGCGATGGGGCGCTGCACCAGCTGCGCGTCGTAAAATTCGGCCTGCCCGTGCGGTGGGAGGCGCGCATCAGCGAGGTCCAGCCGCCCCAACAGTTCCGCGACACCGCCGAAAAATCGCCTTTTGCCCGCTGGACTCACCTGCACGAGTTTCTGCCGCATCCCGAGGGCAGCGAGCTGGTGGACACCATCGACCTCCTCCCCCCATTCGGCCCGCTTGGCCTCATCGCCTGGCGGCTCTTTCTGGAGCGCGACATCGACGCCATGTTCGCCCACCGCCACGCCGTCACACGGGCGGCGGTGAGCGGCTAGGGACGGGCGGCAGCTCAACCGCTCTCCCAAGCCTGGGAGAGCTGGCCCAGAGGGCCTGAGAGGGTTGACCGCCGGCTGTGGTCTTGCGGGGACAAGAATGGCGCCCTCTCAGCGGTTTACTGATTTGTCTCGCCTATCGGCGATCTCATAAAGTCTCCCCCACCCAACCCTCCCCCGAAGCAGTGTTCGGTGACATAAGACTCTTGACTCATCTGCCAGGACTGTCTTGACGGTTTAGAGGGCGAAATCGTGGAGGGGGGCGAGGGGGTGGCCGGCCCATTCAAGGAAGAGTCCGTCTTCG
>JBGSIR010000476.1:0-1939 GCA_041742415.1 Fimbriimonadaceae bacterium
GGCCCGCCTCGCCAAACCCGACAATGATGACGTGCGCCTCGCGAACCTTGGCCGGGCCAGCGGCGATTTCGCTCTTGGCCAGCCAGCGCAGCGGAAAGAGGCGCTTGGAAAGGCCCCGCGCCAGACGGTGGCTGGAGGTGACCATGAACGGCGCGATGAACAGCGTGACCAGCGAGGACGCCACAAGGAGCTGGAACAGGTTTTCGGAGAGGATGCCAGAGCTTCGCCCCTGCTCGCCGAGGACAAAGGCGAATTCTCCCACCTGAGCCAGCGCCAGCGAAGAGGCCATGACATGCACCGCGCCGCGCTGGAAGAGCTTGAGCGAGACGAACATGATGGCGACTTTGCCGATGATGAGGGCTGAAGCGGTGGCGGCGACCAGCCCAAGGTTCTGGGCCATCCAGCCAAGGTCAGCAGGCCCACCGAGACGAAGAAGATGGTCACGAGCAGGGTGCGCAGGGGCAGCACATCGCTCCGCATCTGCTCGCTGTAGGGCGCGTCGGCCAGCAGCATTCCGGCGAGAAAGGCGCCCAGGGCCGGAGAAAGTCCGACTTCGTGCGCCGCCCAAGCTGCGCCGAGTCCGGCAGTCACGGCAACGAGGATCGGCAGCTCGCGATTTTTGGCCAGGATCTTTTCGTTCAGCACCCGAGGGGCCACAAAGACCGCCGCCACCGTGAGCCCAACCGCCAAGACAAGCCCGCCCACGGCCGTTTCGGCCAGCTGACCTCCCAGGCTCTGGCCCGGGTTGCCAAGGACGCCCACCAGGATGACCAGCGGCACCACCATGACGTCCTGCACAAGCAGCACGCCGACCGATGTGCGGCCATGGCGCGAATCGACCTCGCGGTTCTGGCGGAGGATGCGAATGACCAGCGCGGTGGAGCTGAGCGAGATGGCGGCGCCAAAGGCCACCGCTTCACGCCATCCCACGCCAAACGCCATCAGCACCCCGGTTCCGGCCCCCAGCAGGAGCACAACCGAAAGCGCGCCGCCGATGATCACTCCCGCTCCCAGCTTCATCAAACGGCGGAAGGAGAACTCAAGACCGAGGGCAAACAGCAGCAGCGCCACTCCGATTTCTGCGATCAGCGCAATTTCGCCGCTTGAGGTGATGAGCTTGAGGGCGCTCGGGCCAAGCGCTACGCCAGCCGCCAGGTACCCCAGGATGCTGCTGATGCCGATGCGCTCGCACACCAGCCCAGCGGCAAGGGCGCCAACAAGCATCAGCAGCAGGTCGAGGAGTATCTTCCAGCCTTCGGCGTGCATGGCCTATGATGACAGGCCCCCTGGCCTTAGCCCCGCTTCAAAATGGCCGGTCCCGTCACAATAGGGGGATATGTGGGCCGCAGGTTTGATTCTCACCTCCGCGGCTTGGGCGGGCTATGCCGACGCCTATGCCGATGGCGGCCTGGTTGTGGTGAACGAGAAGCCGGTGATGCGGTCTCGCGCCGCCTGGCAGGGAAGCTCCCCGGCTCAGCGGGCCACTTCGGCCGCTCTCATCCTCTCTTCCGCCACCGCGCCCGATGTTGTGGCAGAGCCGCCCAGCGTGTTGGGGACCCCCGGTGTGTGGGGCCTCACCCTCGGCGGCCGTCTTTTCTACACCTTGAACGCTCAGGAAGCGGCATCGCAGTCGAGCACAGCCGAAGGGCTGGCCAAGACTTGGGCGCGGCAGATCAATGAGGCGCTTCGCTCCCGGCCGCTGGAAGTGTCTGCGCAGGAGCTGATCATGCCCCCCGACAAGCCGGGCCTCATCCAGCTCACCGGCTCCCAGGCCAGGGCTGCCCGGCTGCAGCTTGCCAATCCTCAGCTCGGACGGTTTATTCGCACCCGGGGCCAGATTCGGTTTGAGCCCCGAGCCACGGGCGAGACCGTGCTCGCGATCCAGGGCGAAACGGCTTCGGCCACGGTGGTCCTGCGGGTGATGCCGTATGCCGGTCGG
>JBGSIR010000477.1:0-3083 GCA_041742415.1 Fimbriimonadaceae bacterium
TGCAGGCCGAGCGCGACCGCCGCAAGGTCAACTGGCGCTTTGCCTCCGCTGGACTCATGGCGCTGGCCGCCGCCGGTGCGGGATTCCTGGTGCTGGGCGACCGGATGCAGGACCAAGCGGTTCTTGACCGCGTCACCGAACGCCGCCAAGTTCAAATTGACCAGATCAACAAAGAGGCGAAGCCGGTGACCGACGCTCTGAAGGTGCTTGAGGAAGGCGGCCCGGTGCTCCAAACGGTCTTCACTCCCGCCCAAGCACCCAGCGATGTTATGGTGGTGGCGGCCAACGCCCTGCCTCCGGGAGCCTGGCTCACAGGCATCACGTTTGAGCGGGGCAAGCCGCTTCAGCTTCGGGGAACGGCCAAGACTCAGGCCGACGTAGGCGCTTACGTCTCCAGCCTCTCGGCCACCGGGCGCCTGCGCGACGTGAAGCTCAATTTCGCCAACGAATCGAGCATTGACGAGTCGCCCGTGTTCCAATTCAGCATCACCTCCCACGTCATCGGCAATCTTCCGCTGGAAACCCAGCGGGGCGGCGGATCGGCCCGCACGGCCTCGGCCGGAGGCTCGCGATGAAGCTGACTTTGGGCTGGAACCTGCAGACAGCCAACCTCCTCATGGGGCTGGCTTTGATCGTGCTGGCTGGCTTTGCGATGCTGGAGGCGCTGGCGCCTCTGGCCAGCCAGAAGGTGGTGGAGCGCACGATGGATCGGCGCATCGCCAAGGCTCGCATCGATGCCGACACCGCCCGTAAGCGGATGACCGAGATGGAGGGCGCGCGATCGGTGCGGCTCTATGAAGGCGAGCGCGACGACATGATGCCAGTGGTTCTGGGGCAGATCTCGGGCATCGCCCGCGAAAATGGACTTTCTGTGGAGTCATTCCGCCCCCAGCGCGTCGTAGAAGAGGCGGGGCTGGAGCGCGTGACTTATTCTCTGACCGTGAAGGGATCCTTCCCCAAGGTGGCATCGTTCATCCAGGCGGTGGACCGCACTCAAGGACGCCTCGCCGTGACGCAGTATCAAGTCTCCTCAACTGACTCCCGCACCGACGGCGTGACCATGACCATGGGCATCAGCGCCTTTCGCAAGGGAGCCGCCCAAGCCGTGGCCGCCCCCGCCGCCAACCCCGGAGGACGACGATGAGCCGAAAGACGATCTACATCATTCTTGGCGTCATCGTGGCGGGAGCCGCCATCTATCTGCTGAACCCTGACCAGGGCTCCGGCGGAGCCGCGGCCAAGAAGGATGGGGTGGTTCGCCGCACCGAAGCCGGCGCCGTTCGGTCCTCGCGCCCGGTCTCTTCAGGCGCAATGCGGGGCTTTGATGAGGAGGACATGGAGGCCGATTTCGCCGCCATTGGCGAACAGCCGACGAATGCTTTTCGGCCCCTGGTCACCCCCAAGGATGCCCGGGACAGCCGCGCGAAAGCGGAAGACAACCTGCCGATGAACCAGCTCCCCGCCAGCTTTGCCGGCGGAGAAGACGGCTGGCTGTTCACTGGAATCGTCTTTGAAAACGGCAAGCCGTCGGCTCTCTTCGAGAATCGCACAAGCGGCGAAGGCGTTTACCTGGCCAGTGGAAAGAGCTGGCGCAAGCTCACCGTGGGGCGCATCACCCCAGGGTCGGTGGTGATTGCCGGACCGAACGGGGTGAGCCGAACCCTGGTTTTGATGCAGGATCCGCCCGAAGAAGAAGGCGGGTCTGCGCGCGCTTTGGCCGGATCAACGCAGATTCAGCCGCTGAACCCTATGGCCAGTGGCCAAGGCTTCCCGGGACAGGGCTTCCCCAGCTTTGGGGCCCCGATCCAGGCCGAAGCGGATGGCCCACCGTCCGTGGATGAAACTGAACAACCCGCTGAGACCAGCGTCAACCCTAAACCTAGGACTGAGGACAAGAGAAATGAAATTCGCTAGCATGCTTGCGGTGGCGGCCCTTTTGGCCGCGCCGGCGCTCTCTGGAGCGCAGTTCCAGACCGGCCCGCCCGCCTCCGAACAAGCTTCGAGCGGCAAGGCATGGGACGGCTTTAAGCTGGACAGCAAGAAGACCGTGTCTCTGGCGTTCCGCAATGCGAGCCTGGACATGGTGCTGGATTTCTACATCCGCAACACCGGCATCACGATTGTCCGCGCCCCCGATTTCACCCAAAAGATCACCCTCCAGTCCTCGGGCCCCGTATCTCTTGTCCGGGCGTTTGAGATTCTGGATGCCAACGTGCGTCTGGCGGGCTATGAGATGACCAAGGACGGCAACCTCATCCTCATTCGCAAGCGCGAAGAGCGGCGAGATGGCGGCTTTGACATGAGCCGCATCGCCGAGATGATGGGCGGCGGACGCAGCGAGTCCGTGCTCGAGGTTTACAAGATCACCTACGCCAATGCCTCGGAAGTGGCCCGCGTGGTGAACGAGGTCTTTGCTCAGCAGCAGGCCAACAACAACCCCTTCGCGGCCTTTCAGTTCGGCGGAAACAACCGCAACCTCGGAAGGGGTGGTCGGCCCTCCTTCAGCTTTGGCCAGCCCCAGCAGGCCAGCGGCGACATGGCCGTGCGCGCCAGCAGCGACGCCTTCAGCAACACCGTGATTGTGAACGCGGCCCGCGACAAGCAGCGCGAGGTGGAAGTGCTGATCGAGGAGATCGACAAGCCCACCGAGCAGCCGCAGTCAGCCAAGGTCTATCCGCTTGAGTTCGCCAGCGCCCAGGAGATGGCTCCCATCATCCAGAACGTCTTGGTGAGCAACCAGCCCACCGGACGAGGCGGCGGCGCTGGCCAGCAGGACATTGGCTCGCGCTTTGCCACGGCGGCGCGCTTCGGCTCGTTCTCTTCGGCCTTCGGCACGGTTGTGGCTGATGCCCGCACCAACAGCCTTGTGGTCACGGCCACGGCCGAGAACCACGTTCTCATCGAAAACGTCATCCGCGACCTCGACAAGGAGATCGAAGTCACCGACACCACCTTCGTCTTCCCCTTGAACAACGCCCGCGCCGATGAAGTGGCCACGCTGCTTCAGCAGGCCTTCGGCAACCGACGCACCACGGGCGGCGGCGGCTTTGGCGGCGGCGGAGGCCGCACGGGAGGAGGCGGCT
>JBGSIR010000478.1:0-6763 GCA_041742415.1 Fimbriimonadaceae bacterium
CCGGCGATTTCGGGGGCGTAGGCGAGGTGAGCCAGGCGCGCCTCGACGATGTTGACCCCGGCCAGGCGGCAGCGCTCCTGGAGCTCAGCCTGCAGGTGATCGCCGATTTTGTCGGCGTTTTGGCGCAGGCTGGGCATCTCGTCGCTGTCGTCATAGGGGTAGCTGCCGGCGAGGTGGCGCAGGGCCGTTTCGCTCTGCAGGGTCACGTGGCGCTCGTAATCCTCAACTTGGAAGCTCGCCGCGTAGGTGTCCACCACTTGGTAGACCACGATCGCGGCGATCTCGATGGGGTTGCCCTTGAGGTCGTTCACCTTGAGCTTTTCGGCGTCCAAGGTGCGGACACGACGGCTGAGGGCGCGCTTGGTCATGAAGGGGTTGGCCCAATAGAAGCCGTCGTCCTTCACGGTGCCCTTGTACTTGCCGAAAAGCAGGAGCACTTTGCTGCCGTTGGGCTCCACGATGAAAAATCCGCTGGTGGCGATGCTTGCCGCCAGCAGCAGGCCTGCCGCCATGGCGACCAGGGGCCCGCCGTTATCGCCCGCCTCGCTGGCTCCGATGCCGTTGATGATCATGTAGATGCCGCCCACGAAAGCCGCAATCACGGCGAAGAGCATGGGAAGACCGGGAAAGGTCTTGATGGTGCGTTCTGAATTGTTCAACTCAATGGCTCCGATATCAATATGATATCACTCTGACATCACGGACCAGAGCCATGGGGGGTTTCAGGCTTCGAGCTTGGCTTTGAGTGCGCTGAGGCAGTCGCCCCATGCGCGGCGGAGGCCGTCGGCTTCGGGGCGGTCTTGGATGCGGGCGTGATTGAGGGTGACCAGGGTCTTGCCGGCGGTGTCCTTGATGGTCACGTCCACCTGATTCGGCGGAAGGTGCGGGGCGGTCTGCCAGGAGAAGCGAAGGTCTTTGTTTTCGCGTAGGCGCAGGTAGACGCCGTTCGCTCCCGAGCACACCCGGAAGGCGCCGCCCTCTGTGACTTCGCCGGTGTAGCCGCCGCAGAGCCAATCCTCCAGGTCGGCGATTTGGGTGAAGGCCGCATAGACCCTTTCCGCCGGGGCGCTGATGTTCTTGGTCGAGCAGATGTGATATCCGTCGCCCAGGCCGTCCTTCTTAACAATGCCCCGGCTGCGCTCGAACTCCACCCAGAGGGTGGTGGGCCACCAGATATCCCTCTTGAACTCGGGAAAGGCATAGAGGCCGTTGATGGCCTCGCGCCGCTTGGCGGCCAGGCCCTGGCCCTCGATCCAGGCAAACCAAAAGGCCATATCGTGACCGGTGGCCGCCCGGCAGGCGTCATCGGTGACGGGATGCTCTGGGGTGAGATCGATCTTCATGGAGGCAATTCTAGCCTAAGTCTAGCCGCCTGGCAATGGAAGGATAAAGTGGCTGAAAGTGTTTGGGCCAACTTGGCCTCCTATCACGAAGAGAGCACCTGGCTGCAGCCTTGTGATGCGAATGCTTCCATCCGGGTACCCAAGCAGAGTGCGCAGTTCATGCCGCATGTTTCCCGGAAGATCCTCCATACTCGATCGACTCGTATTGAGAAACTCCTGCAGTTTAGGATCTGCAGCAGTCAGGCGGCTCGCCAGCTGATCGAAGCTTGAGAAATATTCCGTTGACGCGCTTCGAACGGCCTCTTCAAGGGCTTTGGCAGCTTCGCTCACCGCAGAAGCATGCAGACTCGGAATCAGCCCCCTGGCGCCCATTCTGATCGTCAGTTGCGAGCGATTCTGGCCCTGCTTGGAGCTCTCTTGTATTACTGTATCATAATCAGGCAATACATAGGGATTAGGATCTCCTGCCGAGTCTCTTATTCGAGAAGATATCCCTTTCGTCTTTGCGCCAAAAGAAACCATGGCAGTCTTAGGCTCTCCGCCGACTGTAACGATTGCTTTAATCCCCGTCCAAACGTCTATGCCGCCTCCACTTGCGAGGTGCGAGCCTTGCATTTCTGGAGGGAGCCTACGCACAGCCTCTTCATATTTTGCGCGCAGAATCGGCCCCATCCTATCGGGCGACACATACAAGTTATCTGGCCCAAGTTTTCCGAAGGCATCCGCCCATTCCTGCATTTCACCAATTCCCGCGAGGGAACGATGAATCAATATTTTCAAGTCTTCTTGCCTTGGACCACTCCGAAGCCGGGTCACGACAACGAACTCATTTCCCGCATTCAATCGGGCAACCGAGGCGGATTCTTCACTTTGTGGATACTCAAACTCAGCATTGGAAATGCGGTCTACAACATGAGTTGGACCGACCACAATAAATCGGTTCTGGGAGACAGGTTGCCAAGCGGCTCCGACTATGAGGCCAGCAACACCAATCAAGGAGTGCCCCACCAGACCAGGGTTGGTCCGGATGTCAAATCATTCTGAATCCCCTCCCTGAAGTAGTAAATTGGGCTCATGTAAGGCGGCGGAATAGTCCTCCACTGTTGCCTGTGCCGCCATCCTTCGGTGCCGATTCTGACAAGAACTCCTTGCCCAGGCTGGAGAGTTTGGACCCCAAAATCATATTCTATGGTGTGCATGAATGTTCCCAGCTCAACGCAGTATCCCGACCAAGGCGGCTCGTTCGACGAATCGCCAGAGGATGTCTTGTAGACCCAAGAAATCTCACCATCGACAGAAACTTAAATCGGAGCCGAAGTGGAGTTGTAGGGCTGGTCTGCTGACTCATGTGACAAGCCTCCAAGGAAAGTGTATTGATTCACAAGGAGCTCCCACCCGATGACAGGAGGCCCGCCAACCGGAGGGACTTGAGAGGGCGAAAGCAGCTCCAGGGCCAAAATGATCTGATTCATCTGTTCACCGTCAGGCCGAAAGACCTGTTGAAACGGAAGATACCCCCCCCCGCCTCAAAAAGCTAGGGTCGCAAGAATTTTCTTGCAATGTAAACAACAGTGACCCCGCCGGGATAAATCCCGACGGGGTCAGATGAAAGCTCGAGCGAACAATAGGCCTGTATCGACCTGAGTATGGAGTCTCCCCCGTGAGGGAGTCTCGTGCATTCTCTTAAGGAGGTGATCCACCCACACCTTCCGGTACGGGTACCTTGTTACGACTTAGTGCTCCTTACCCCCCCCACCTTCGGCCGCTCCCTCCTTGCGGTTGGGCCACGGACTTCGGGTGAAGACAATTCGGATCACTTGACGGGCAGTGTGTACAAACCCCGGGAACGTATTCAACGCAGTATAGCTGACCTGCGTTTACTAGCGATTCCGCCTTCATGCAGTCGAGTTGCAGACTGCAATCTGAACTGAGGACGTATTTTTGGGATTAGCTCCACCTCGCGGTCTTGCTGCCCTTTGTTTCGCCCATTGTAGCATGTGTGTAGCCCCAGGCGTAACCGCCATGCTGACTTGACGTCATCCTCACCTTCCTCCTGCTTGCACAGGCAGTCTCTCATGAGTCCCCGGCATTACCCGCTGGCAACATAAGACGAGGGTTGCGCTCGTTGCTGGACTTAACCAAACACCTCACGGCACGAGCTGACGACAGCCATGCAACAGGTGTCTTCGCGCCCCTTGTGGGGGAGGCCCGATCTCGCGGGCTGTCGCTAGATGTCAAACCTGGGTAAGGTTCTTCGGTTATTATCGAATTAAACCACATGCTCCACCGCTTGTGCGGGGTCCCGTCAATTCATTTGAGTTTCAGCCTTGCGGCCGTACTCCCCAGGCGGGATGCTTAATGCGTTAGCTGCGCCACAGAGGGGGTCGATACCCCCCACGGCTAGCATCCATCGTTTAGGGCGTGGACTACCAGGGTATCTAATCCTGTTTGCTACCCACGCTTTCGCGCCTTAGCGTCAGGAAAGGTCCAGTGAGCTGCCTTCGCCATTGGTATTCCTCCCGATATCTGTGCATGTCACCGCTACACCGGGAATTCTACTCACCTCTACCTTCCTCTAGTCTCCCAGTCTGCAAGGCAATTTCCGGGTTGAGCCCAGAGATTTCACCCCACACTTAAAAGACCGCCTACGCGCCCTTTACGCCCAGTAAATCCGGACAACGCTTGCCCCCTACGTGTTACCGCGGCTGCTGGCACGTAGTTAGCCGGGGCTTATTCGCCAGGTACCGTCCTAAGTCTTTCCTGGCAAAAGGAGTTTACAGACCGAAGCCCGTCATCCTCCACGCGGCGTCGCTGCGTCAGGGTTTCCCCCATTGCGCAAGATTCCCAACTGCTGCCACCCGTAGGTGTGTGGGCCGTGTCTCAGTCCCACTCGGGGGGATCATCCTCTCAGACCCCCTAAGCGTCATAGCCTTGGTGAGCCATTACCTCACCAACAAGCTGATGCTTCATGAGCCGCTCCTCAAGCGAAAAACCATTTAACCGAATCCTCATGCGAGAACTCGGCCACATCCGGTATTGCCCCGGGTTTCCCCGGTATATCCCAGTCTTGAGGGCACGTTGCTCATGTATTACTCCGCCGTTCGCCACTGAATCCCGAAGGACCCCGTTCGACTTGCATGTTTTAGGCACGCCGCCAGCGTTCGTCCTGAGCCATGATCAAACTCTCCGAAGAAAGTGATCTTTTTTTGTTTTTTTGAATTGTGCAGTCTGACCAGCCTAAGCCAATCAGCTGCAAATGATCGAAGCGAATCTACATTCGCTTCGACCAGTACAGGCTGTACTGTTCGCGTCTCCGAGCTTTCAAGCTGCCTGCCCCTGGGGGCGAGTGATATTGTTGCATTCCCTTTCCAAGGCTTGCAAGGGGTCCCGGCCATTCCCGCGATTCTTTTTCCCGCGCCCCATCGTCTTGATCCTTTGCGCTGGGTTCAAATGAACCGGGCAGATTTGACCATTCGGTCGAAGTGTTTGGCCCACTGCTCGGCCTCTTTTGGTCCCGGCACCCGCACCGAGAGCGCAAGCAGGCCCTTCTCGGGGCTCTTCACCAGCACATAGCGGCGCGCTTCGAAGCCGGTTTTGTCCTTGATGCTGAAGGTCATCGCCTCCAGGCCGTTCTCCAGCTTGGTCACCTGATAGGGCGTGGCGTCGCCCTGCTCCTCGCGCATGATGAAGTACATCGAGGTGCGGTAGAGCGAATCCCAGCTCTGCTGGCCAGGGGGCGCGGTCATCACGCCCAGCTTGCCGCCGCTCTTGTCCGGCTTGGCGTCGCGCTGGCCCCAAGGCGTCTCCCGCCCCACTTCCCAGCCGCGCGGCACGTCGATGATATAGGTGGCGGTCGTCACCCGCATATATCCGTCGCCCAGGTCCTGGACTTTGGCGTCTGAGGGAGCCTTCAGGACAGGCTCATCCATGGTTAGAAGCATCGGCATCAACAGCATGCCCTTATCTACATCATTTTGCGGTGATATGTTTCCGGGAATCCGAACAGCGCAAAGACCCCCAGCCATGCGGCATCTGAGCCGCCATGCCGTGCACAATGACCCTTGACCTATGCGGGCCGGAACCAGCCGCATCGACCGTTTGCGATCCCTTCAGGTCGCCATGCTGGATGTGGCGTTTGCCACCGCCTTTGGCACCCTCGTGGGCGGATCGTTCTTGGTCGGCTATGTCAAGCACCTGGATGGGTCGGACACCTGGGTCTCGCTGACGGCCACGATCCCCGCGCTCATGGGGCTGCTCCAAATTCCGGGCGCCCTGTGGGGGCGGCGCTATCCCTATTTCAAGCGGTTCATAACTCCGGGCGGGTGGGCGTGGCGGCTGCTGCATATCATCCTGGTCTTCCTGCCGCTGGTGGTGATGCCCAACGACATCAAGCTGTTCTTGGCCATGGCCTCGATCGGTGTGGCGGCGGCGTGCGTCCAGCTCGTCAGCCCCATCTATGCGGACTGGATCGGCGAGCTGGTGCCTCCCAGCAGCCGAGGCTGGTATTTCAGCCGCCGACACCTTATCTCCACCGTTGTGGGTGTGCTCGCGGGCTTTGCGGGCTCGATTCTGCTGGACGCCATGCGCGCCACGGGGCAGGAGGACCTGGCCTTCAGCATCGTCTTCGGCCTGGGCTGGGTGTGCGGCATCGTCAGCATGATCTTCTTTCTGCGGATGAAGGACACGGTGCGCGCCAAGCCGGTGAAGACCGGGCTGCGCGAGGGCCTGCGCCTGATGGTGAAGCCGGCGGCCGACAAGAACTTCCGGCGCGTGCTGGTCTTCAGCTTCATTTTTTTCTTCAGCCAGGGCTTTGCGGGCCCGCAGTTCACATCTTATTGTCTGGAAGTGCTCGGGCTGACTTATACAGCGATCCAGATTCAGAGCGTCAGCGCGGCGATTGCCACGGTTCTGCTGGTGCGGTTTTGGGGATTCCTGGGCGACAAATACGGCTCGCGGCCCGTGCTGATGCTGGCGGTGGCCGGAGTGAGCACGCTGCCGATTCAATGGCTGCTCACGGCGCCGGGCCAGTTTTGGTACAACGCCGCGCTGCTGGGGGCCGGCCACTTTTTGGCGGGAGCATTCTGGTCGGGCGCCGGCGTCACCAACCAAGGCTTGGCCTTGGCCACCGCCGACGATGACGACCGCGCCAACTATTTGGGCCTGCAGACGGCGGTCCAGACCATTGCGCTGGCCATTTCGCCGCTGGCCGGAAGCCTGCTGCTGGGCTGGATGAGGCCCATGATGAGCGCGGAGCACGCCTTTAAGTGGCTCTTTGCCTGCATCATCATTTGGCGGCTCTTGGCCCTGCTGGCGCTGATGCGGGTGGAGGAGAAAGGCGCCCGCACCGCTGCCTCGGCGCTGAGCGAGCTTCTGCGGCTGCGCCCGGCGGGGCTTAAAGCGATGAAGGCTCTGGGCGCCGG
>JBGSIR010000479.1:0-3556 GCA_041742415.1 Fimbriimonadaceae bacterium
CCCGGCTTGGCAGCCTGCTTTGGACCCCTGGCCGCGCGGCGGGCGGCGAGCTGGAGGTGACATACGACGGCGTGGTGAACACCGCCGGGCACGACCTCATCACCGCCGACATCGCCCACGTCACCGCCTGGTGGCTGCCCACCATCAACCGCCTGCCTCACCCCATCGAAACCACCCTGACCGGCCCCGAAGATTGGGAGCTCTGGGCCGAGGGCGACGCGGTCTCAGACATCAAGCAGGACGGCCTGCGGACTATCCGCCGCCGCTGCTCCGTGCCGATCTCTTTCCCCAAGCTCATGGGCGGCAGATATGCATTGGCCGGAGAGCAAAAATGGGAAGGGATCAGCCTGAAGAGCTGGCAGCGCGACCCCCTGCAGCCCGAGCGGGCCGGGCGAGACCTGCAGCGGCTGGCCGAGGGCATGGCCTTCTTCAGCGAGCGGCTGGGGCCCTTTCCCTTCGACCGCTACGAGGTGATCGACGCCGAGACCTACTACGGCATCGAGAGCTACACCCACACCCTGCTCCGCCGCAATATCACCACCCGATTCGCGACCCACGAACTGCTTCACACCTGGCTGGGCGGGCTGGCGCCCTGCGCCTACAGCCAGGACACCTGGAACGAGGGTTTTACTCAGTACATCGACAGCGTTCTTCTGCAGGGCAACTCCGACCGGACCCTGGAGCAGGGCTTCCGCGCCCGATCGGCGGCGGTTCCGCTCAGCGCCATGCCGGTGGCCTGGGCCAACGGCAACGCCAGCTATATGCGCGGCGCCTACACCGCCCGAATGCTGCACGAAGAGATCGGCGACGACGCCTTTTGGAAGGCCATGAAGGCGCTCTGCCGCGACGCCCGGGGGCAGGATCTGACTTGGCCCACGCTGAGGCCCTTCTTTGAGCAGGCCAGCGGGCGCGATTTGGCGTGGTTTTGGCGGCAGTGGGTGACGGGCGCCCAATGGCCCACTCTCTCGGTCGAGGCGGCCGCTGACGGCCCTGGCCGGTGGCGCGTTCGGGTCACCCAGTCCGGCACGCCCGCTCCGTTCCGGCTGAAGATCGGCTGGCCCGGCCAGGACAAGCCGGTGGCGATGGACCAGCTTTCGCAGGAGTTTCTGGTGGAATCGGACGCCAAGCCCACCCCGGTGCTCTTCCCCCACACGCTGGCCCGGGGTGCATGGGAGGGGTAACTTTGCGCCTGATGAAGCTGACTTTGGCCGCCCTTTGCGCCGCGCTCTGCGCTTCGGCTTGGGCCGACCGCGCCATCGCCTCGCCTTCCGGGGCGGTGGTGAGAAAGGGCCACTTAGCCGTGAGCCAGATCAGCGCGCCCAACCTGCGGGATGAATCCATCTGGTTTGGATATGGCGCCGAGATCGGCTGGGAAGTCGGCGTGGAGACCCGCGGCCTGCGGGCGAATGACCTGACGGTTGGCCTCGACGCCGCCTACAACATCACCGCCAGCATCGTGGACCTTGCGCCTGGCTTCACCCTGGGCGTCCAGGACCTTGCGGGCGAGATGCCGGAGGGCCGACGCGTCTACTTTGCCGCCTATTGGGACGTGGGCAACGTGGGGCGATACAACCAGGACTTCCCCACGCGCCTGACCATGGGCATGACCTCGCGCGACGGCGGACGCTGGTTCGGATCCGTGCGGCTTCCCTTCAGCGCCGGATTTTCCCTCACCGCCGAGCACGACGGAATTGAGCCCGCCGCCTCGCTGGACATCACGCCTGTGAAGGGCCTGAGCTTTCGGACGATTTTTCGAGAGGGGCGGACGCTTTGGGGAGCTCAGGCGCGGCTGGCATTTTGAGCTCCAGCCCGGCCTGAACGCAGGCTTCGTGCAGCTTTTCAGCCAAAAAGATGCTGAATTCTTCGCGGCTCGGCCGTTCGCCGATGTCGGCCAGGGTGAAGGGCTTGCCAAAGTGCACGGCCGTTTTGTGCCGCCGCATCTTCTGCCCTCGCGGCCAGGCTTTGTGGGTTCCCCAGATGCCGACCGGCAGAATCTGCGCGCCGGTGCGCCGGGCCATCATCATCAAGCCGCCCTGAATGGCGCCCATCTGCTCGCCATTGCCCCGGGTGCCTTCGGGAAAGACGAGCAGGGCCCGGCCCGATTCGATAAGCCGCAGCGCCTCTCGAATGGCGCTGCTGTCGTTTTGCCCGCGCTTCACCGGGAAGGTGTTGAGACTGCGGATGAGCTTGTTCATGATGGGGTTGCGGAAAAGCTCCTCCTTGGCCATGAACGAGATCTCGCGGGGCGAGGTGGCCCCCACCAGCATCGGGTCGAGATAACTGACGTGGATCGGCGCGATGATGACGGGCCCCTCCATCGGCACGTTCTCGCGCCCGGTGACCCGAAAGCCGCCGAGCGGACGAAAGAGCACGTTTCTCGCCAGCCAGGCAATGAACCGATACCAGGGCCGCCGATGAGCCATCAGTCGAGTTTTACCCCTCGCCCTTCAGGCTGAGAAGCGCGATGGCCCGGGCGCGCTGCGCCTTGTGGTCCACGATCGGCGCCGGATACTCCGCCATCGCCCCTTCCAGGCCCGAGCCGTTCATGTCGTGAAGGGTCTTGGTGGGCAGGTGGGCGATCTCGGGCAGCCATCCGCGGATGAAGACAGCTTCGGGGTCGAACTTCACGCTCTGAAGCCAGGGGTTGAAAACGCGGAAGTAGGGCTGCGAATCGACGCCGGTCGAGGCCGCCCACTGCCACCCGCCGTTGTTGCTGGAGAGCTCAAAATCCAGCAGGCCCCGCGCAAAGTAGTCCTCGCCCGCGCGCCAGTCGATGAGCAGGTCTTTGGTGAGGAAGCTGGCGGTGATCATGCGCAGCCGGTTGTGCATCCAGCCGGTGGCATTGAAGCAGCGCATGGCGGCGTCGATGATGGGGTAGCCGGTTTGGCCCTGCTTCCAGGCCTCCAGGTGCTCAGGGCTGCCCGGCCACTCAAGGTCTTTGTATTCCGGCCGGAAGGAGCCCTCGACCACGTGGGGGAAGCAGGCGAGGATCATGTGATAGAACTCTCTCCAAATCAACTCATTCAGCCACTTTTCGGCGCCTTTTGAGTCTTGGCTGAGCGCGGCCCGGAAGCAGGCGCGGACGCTGATGGAGCCGTGGCGCAGGTGCGGGCTCATGCCGCTCACGCCTTCAACGTCCAGCCGGTCGCGCTGGCGGGCATAGGCTTCCAGCCCGGCCTTTGAAAATCCTTCGAGCCGCCGCTTGGCTTCGCTGGCTCCTGGTGAGATCACCAGAGGCTGCGGTTTGAACCCCACTTGATCCAGGGGCATCAGGCCGCGGGAATCTTCCGGGAGATGCTCCGAGGGAATGGCCCGGCTCAGATCAACCGGCAGCTCGTCCGCCATGTCGTCCTGGAACAGCGCCTTCCAGGCCCGCATGTAGGGGCTGTAGACGCGGAACGGCATGCCGGTCTGGCCCATCACCTCCTGGCGCTCGAAGATGACGTGGTCTTTGAAGGTCTGGAAGGCGACTCCGATTTCGGCGAGGCGGGCGTGGGCGCGGGCGTCGCGCTGCAGGGCGTAGGGGTCGTCGTCGTGGCTGGCAAAGACGGCGTCG
>JBGSIR010000480.1:0-4032 GCA_041742415.1 Fimbriimonadaceae bacterium
GCCCTTGGCCGCTCTGATGTGGCCGGAGAAAGCGCTCAACCGCAAGCGCGCAGGAATCGCCGCGGGCGTGGTGGCCCTCGTCGCCGTCATCTGTATGGGAGGCGTGGCCGCAGGCAGCCTGGTGCCCGACTCATGGATCGACCGCTTCCCTATCGAAGCCATCGCCAGCCAGGCCTTTTTGGCCGCCGCCCCGCGCGTGATGATCGCCGTGGTCTGTGTGGCGGGCGGGTTGGCTTTGCTTTGCTACAAGCGGCCCTGGGCGGCAGCAGGAGTGCTGGCGGCGGCCCAGCTTTTAGTCTCGGGCCCCCAACTGATGCCCACCAGCGCCAGCCCACCCCGCCCGCAGGAGGCCAACCCCATGCTCCGGCAGGCCTGGATCAACGAAGGCTGGGGCCTGCTGGAAGCCGCGCCCGACGCCTTCATGCCGCCCAACCTCGCCACTCCGATGCGCCTCTATGACGCCGCCGGATATGACTCACTGGTGCACCGCGACACCGCGGCTTGGTTCATGGAAGTCAACCAGGGCCCCTCGTCGCCCGAGGCCAACGGCAATATCTTCTTCATCAAGCCCACCGCCGACCCGGCCAAGCTGGCCGAGTCTGGCGTCACCAAGGTCACGTCGAAAGTCCAAATCCCCGCGCTGGGAGAGGGACAAATCATCAATGGCCTCTTCACCTATCAGCTTGAGGGGCCGGGCAGATTCAGCAGCAGCGGCCGCCCGATTGAAGTGCTGCGCGACGGCCTCCAGTCCCAGCTCATCAAAGCCAGCGGACCGTCAACTCTCACCATTCGCGACCGCATGATGCCCGGCTGGCGCGCCTGGGTGGGCAGCCAGGAAGTTGACCTCGACCTCGCCGCTCGATGGCGAACCATTGAGGTTCCAGATGGCGTGTGGATGGTCAGCCTTCGCTATGATCCGCCCGGCCTTCAGAATGGCCTCATTGCGGGCGGCGTCAGTCTGGTGCTGCTTATCATTCTCATTTTCTCCTCTAAACCGGTGAAAAAAGTGCACAATATTAAACAGGCATGACGCGCTCGGAGACGACAACAGAGCCGCGCCTGAACCCGGGAATCCTGCGCGATCTCGAATCTATCGGCCAGGATTCACCCGAACCGGGCTGGCAGGTGGTGGTCTATGACACTGACACCAACACCTATGAAGAAGTGATGACCGTGCTCATCATCGCGACGGGCTGCGACGCTGAAGAGGCCTATATGGAGGCATGGGAGATCGACCACCTGGGCCAATCCATCGTGCACACCGCCAGCGAAGAAGAGTGCCGCGCCGCCGCCGAAGTCATTAAGACCATCAGCATTCCGGTCGAAGTGCGGCCCTGCCTCTAATCCTTCTTCATCGCCGCCGCGATCACCTGGCGGATGTCTTTGGCAAAGTGCACCGTGAGCTGCTGGCGGATGTCCTCGGGAACGTCCTCCATCATGTCTTTGCGGTTCTCCTCAGGCAGAATCAGCTCGGTGACCCCCGCGCGGTGGGCGGCCAAAACCTTCTCCTTCACGCCGCCGATGGGCAGCACTTGACCGGTCAGAGTCACCTCGCCGGTCATGGCCATGCGCTGCCGCATGGGCTGGCCGCGCAGCAGAGAAACCAGCGCCGTCACCATGGTGATGCCCGCGCTCGGCCCGTCTTTGGGCACCGATCCCTGCGGCACATGAATGTGAATCTCGCAGTCTTCCATCGCCCCATCGGGGATGCCGAATTCTGAGGCGCGCGAGCGCACCAGGCTCATCGCCGCGCGGGCCGATTCCTTCATCACGTCGCCGAGCTGGCCGGTCACGATGAGCCCGCCGCTCTTGCCGGGCATCTTCACCGCCTCGACAAAGAGCACGTCTCCGCCCACCGGAGTCCACGCCAAGCCCACCGAAACACCGGGGATGAGCTTGCGCTCGGCCACCTCGTCGTGCTGGTAGCGCCGGGAGCCAAGGGCCGAATGCACAAACTTGGGATTCAGCTTCACCGCCGCCTTGCGGCCCTTGGCAAAGTGAAGCGCGGCCTTGCGGCAGACGGTGGCGATCTCGCGGTTCAGCCCGCGCACCCCCGCCTCGCGAGTGTAGTGGCGCACCAGCTCCATCAGCCCCTCTGGCGTCGCCTTGAGGCGGCCGGGCGTGAGGCCATGCTCCCGGATCTGCTCGGGCAGCAGGTGCTCTTCGGCGATCCGCAGCTTCTCCGCCTCGGTGTATCCGCCCAGCTCGATGATCTCCATGCGGTCGCGCAGAGGGGCGGGGATGGTGTCCAGCCGGTTCGCGGTGGTGATGAAGAAGCACTGCGAGAGGTCAAACGGAACGTCCAGATAGTGGTCGCGGAAGGCTGAGTTCTGCTCGGGGTCCAGCACCTCCAGCATCGCCGAAGCAGGGTCGCCGCGAAAATCGCTGCCCAGCTTGTCGATCTCGTCCAGCACAAACAGCGGATTGTTCGTCTCGGCGCGGCGGATGCTTTGGATGATCTGCCCCGGCATTGAGCCGATATAAGTGCGGCGATGACCGCGAATCTCCGCTTCATCACGCACACCGCCCAGCGAAAGCCGAACAAACTGGCGGCCCATCGCGCGGGCGATGGAGCGGCCCAGCGAAGTCTTGCCGACTCCGGGCGGGCCATAGAGGCAGAGAATCGGCTGCCGCAGCGCCTGGCCCTTGCGCAGCTTGCGCACGGCCATGAATTCGATGATCCGGTCCTTGATCGTCTCCAGGCCCGCATGGTCAGCGTCCAGCACCCGGCGCACTTCGTCCAGGTCCAGCCGGTCTTCGGTGGATGTGGACCACGGCAGCGCCAGCACGGTCTCCACATAGGTCCGCGCCACGGTGTATTCCGGCGAGCCCGGGTTGATGCGCTCCAGACGGTCGATCTCCTTGGCCACCGCCTTGCGGGCCTCCAAGGGCAGCTCGGTGGCCTCCAGCTTCTCGCGGAAGTCGCGGATGTCCTGGTCCAGCCCGTCATCCTCGCCCAGCTCGCGCTGGATCGCCTTGAGCTGTTCGCGCAGGTAGTAGTCGCGCTGAGTTTTGCTCAGCTCGGCGTTCACCTCGTTCTGAACTTTGCTGCTCAGCTCCAGCACCCTCACCTCGCGGCCCAGCATGCTCACCAGCAGCCGCAGGCGCGAGCGGACGCTCATCTGCTCCAAAACCTCCTGCTTCTGCTGCACGCCCAGCGGCATGTGCGCCGCCATCAGGTCGGCGGCCATGCCAGGGGTCTCCAGGTTCTGAGTGAGCCCGCGCAGCTCGTCGGGCAGGTTCGGCGAGAGGCGCACGGCCTGCTCAAAGAGCCCCGCTGCGCTGCGCATCAGGGCCTCCACTTCCTCTTCGGCCAGCGCCGGCTCGGGGGCGTCGCGGATCACCTCGACCCGCGCTTTCAAAAAGGGCTCGGTCTGGATGCGCTCGATGATGCGGAACCGCGCCGCGCCCTGGACAATCATGCGCACGGCGTCGGGCCCGCGCATCAGGCTTCGCACGATCACGGCGCAGCCCACGTCATAGACATCGTCAAAGCCCGGCTCATCCAGGCTCGCCTCCCGCTGGGTGATGACCCCGATGATGCGGTCGGGGGCAGTCATGTTCTCGTTCAGAAGGGTGATGCTGGAGGGCCGGCCCACGCTCAGCGGCGCGATGAGCATCGGATAGACCACCGAATCGCGCAGGGGCAGCAGGCTCAAAATCTCAGGAATTTCGGCTTCGTCGGGGCCGGTCTCCTGGTCGAGGGTCACCTCAGCCGCTTCGGCGTCGTCCTCCAATTCCTCCGTCTCAATCATCAAATCCAAGTCGCTCAAAACAGCCTCTCCAGCCGGATCGTTCCTTCGATCACCACGGCGCCGCCGTTTTCGTCCAGCTTGGGCAGCACCACATGGAGCATGCCCTGGCGAAACACCGTGCGGGCGCGGGAAACGTCCAGCGCGGCATCGGCGGGCAGCTCAATCTCGCGGCTGAACTGGCCGTACTCCACCTCAAGCTGGTGCGCCTGGCAGGCCTCCTCGGCGCTCAACAGCTGCTCCGCCCGGCGGCCCTTGATGACCAGCGAGTGGGCGCCGG
>JBGSIR010000481.1:0-4978 GCA_041742415.1 Fimbriimonadaceae bacterium
TGAGCAGGCCGCGGCTGTGGCGCAGATCATCTCGGACGTGGAGGCGGGCGGCGTTGAAGCCGTGCTTTCTTTGGCGCGCCGGTTCGATTCTGCCGACCTGACCAGCGTTTTCGTCTCGGCACAGCAGCTGGCGGATGCTCAGGTCGAGGACGGATTAGCGGACGCTTTGCGCCTGGCGATTGAGCGCGTGCGCGAATTCCATGAAGTCGAGATGGAGCTTTTGACCGAAGGCTGGCAGGAGCTGACCTTTGGCTGGGGCTGGACCACGTCTTCTTGGGAGGATGAGGATGGCGAAGAAGAGGGCATGGCAGGCCAGCGGATGCTGCCCCTTCGCCGGGTAGGCGTCTATGCGCCGGGCGGACAGGCCAGCTATCCCAGCTCGGTCATCATGAACGCCGTCCCCGCCTTGTGCGCCGGTGTGAAGGAGGTGGTTTTGGCCACCCCCGCGCGCCGCAACGGCACGATTGACCCCGCAGTGCTCTTCGTCTGCCGCGAGCTCGGCATAGAGACGATTTTGAAGGCAGGCGGCGCTTCAGCGGTGGCGGCCATGGCCTTGGGAATCGAAGGCTTGGAAGAGGTCGATCTCATCTGCGGTCCGGGCAGTGTTTGGGTCACCGAGGCCAAGCGTCAGCTCTGGGGCGCTGTCGGGCTTGATATGCACGCCGGACCGAGCGAGGTCGCGGTGTGGGCACTGGCTGGAGCCAACCCCGCGTTCGCTGCGGCGGACCTGCTGACCCAGGTTGAGCACGCCGAGGACAACGCGGCGCTTCTGGTCGCTTCGTCGCAGGAGCAGTTGGACGAAATCTTGGCGGAAGTGGAGCGGCAGACTGAAGCCGCCGAGCGGTCGGAAGTGATTCGCCAGGCGCTGAAGGGCAACAGCCTGGCTTGCTGGGCCGAGCCGGACCGAGCCGCCGAAATCATCAACCGCTTCGCTCCCGAGCACCTCGCCGTAATGGGCGAGCAGGCCGAAGAGCTTGCGCCTTTGATTGTGAATGCCGGAGCCTTGGCGCTGGGCGACTGGACGCCGCAGAGCGCGGGCGACTATGTCAGCGGCCCGTCTCACACTCTGCCGACGAGCGGCGGAGCGCGGTTCAGCTCGGCAGTCTCCTGCCGGGACTTCCTCAAGGTGCAGACCTTGAGTGAATGGTCTCAGCGCGAAGTCGAGGCCATGAGCCCCGTCATCGAGCGCCTCGCCGCCCACGAAGGCTTCCCCGCCCATGGGCAGGGCGCCGCGATTCGGCGAATCGACTAGCCCGCCGAGAGGGGCTTTGAAGGCGAGGAGGCGGAGCCAACCCTCCCACCGCTTCGCGGAGCCCTCCCAGGCTTGGGAGGGCGGTTGGCCACCAGCTATCGGCTTCGAGACTGGCTTTCCAGCGGCCAGGTCTTCATTTCGATGGACTTGATGACGACTGCGTCAGCCGCCCGCACGGCGCCGCCGCGCAGGGGGTCGCCGGTGTTGACGATGGCGTCCACAACGTCCATGCCCTGAATCACTTGCCCAAAGACGGTGTAGTTTCGGTCAAGGCGGGGCTCGTCTTTGTGCATGATGAAGAACTGGCTGCTGGCCGAATCCGGGTCGGAGCTGCGGGCGGTGCTGAGGATGCCGCGGGTGTGCGTGAGGTCGTTGAATTCGTTTTTGAGATTCACTTCCACGCCGTTCTCTTCATATCCGCCCGTGCCCCACTCGCGGAACTTGTCCAGGCTCTTGCTTAGCGGGTCGCCGGTCTGAATCATGAAGTCCTTGATGCAGCGGTGAAACCGAACGCCGTCGTAAAACTTGCTGCCGGCGAGCATCTTGAACCGCGCGACATGGTTGGGGGCTTTGTCCGGCCTGAAGGAAATGATAACGACGCCGTCGCCGGCCTTTTCGCCCAGCTTTTCGGGGGCGTCGGTGGTCAAAACGGCGATCTCTTCGCCCACGGCGGGCTCTTTTGCGCCGGGAGCGGCAGTGGCGGGGAGGTCTGCCGAAGGGGCAAGCACGGCGGCGGCCAGAAGGGCGAGCATCGTGAGATTATGACGCCCTCCGGCCGCCTGCCGGATCAATCCCTTAGGCCAGCGGCCAGGTTTTCACTTCCATCTTGTGCACAAGCACGGCGTCGCCAGGGTGCACGGCGCCGTTGTTCATGCGGTCGCCGGTCTTCACGATGGCGTCCACCACGTCCATGCCCTTGATGACGATGCCATAGGCGCTGTATTGACCATCGAGCGAGCGGGCGTCCTGGTGCATGATGAAGAACTGGCTGCTGGCCGAGTCGGGGTTCTGGCTGCGGGCCGCGCTCAGCACGCCACGGGTGTGCTTGTAGTCGGTGAATTCGGCCTTGAGGCGCACTTCGCGGCCGTCCTCCTCATACCCCCCGGTGCCCCATGTGCGGGCCTGGGCCAGGTCTTTGCTGTTGGGGTCGCCGCCCTGGATCATGAATCCATCGATGCAGCGGTGGAACCGAATGCCGTCATAAAAGCCCATGCCCGCCAGCTTTTTGAACTGGGCCACGTGGCCGGGGGCCTTGTCGGGGCGGAACGAGACGATGATCTCGCCGTCGCCTTCGGGGCAGTTGGTGGAGATAACGACGACCTCATCGCCCTCCTGCGGGGCCACGGCGCCCGGGGCGGCGGAGGAGGGAAGGCTGCTGGATTCAGACATTGACCGGCATTATGGCAGCACTGGGTCTTGCCGCAGCAGGCTCCATGCGCCGCTGGAGGGCCGATAGAGCCAGATGCCCGACTTTCCCTCGCGGCTCATGCTCATGGCCAGGAGCTGGCCGTCTCCCGAGATGGAAAGGTTGAAGAGCGGCTGGGCGCCGGGCACGGGCTTGAGCTGGCGGTCGGGGCCGGAATAAAAGACGTTCTGCTCAAATCCGCTGCCGGCGAGCATGGCAAAGTGGGAGGCGTCCTTGCTCAGCCGCACCATGCTGATGCTCTGCCCGGTCTCGGCGCCGAGGCTCAAAATGGTCTCGGGCGTCCCGCCCGTCGGGGCAATGCGGCTGCCGACTTGGCCCTCGGTGGGCGGCTCCGGCTTGCCATCGGCGAGCCGCGAGCCAACATACATCACTCGGCCATCCGGGAAGACATCCAGGTCGCGCGGGTCGAAGGTGCGGGGCAGAATTTCCTTTGCTTCGCCTCCAGAGGTCGGAATCGACATCAGCCGCGATCCGGGCTGGCCGTCGCCTTCCAGATAGTAGACCGAGGAGCCGTCCGGACTAAAACAGGCGCCGCGCTCACTCAGCCCGCCGGTGTTGGTGAGCTGGCGCTCGTTTTTGCCGTCGGCGTCCACCACAAAGAGGTCGGTCCGGGTTCCGTAGTTGACGCGGCGAAAGACAATCTTCTTTCCATCCCGGCTCCAGCGCGGGTCCAGGTTCATGCCTTCGGTCACGATGGGCTGGGCCGCGCCGGAGGCGGCATTGATGACCCAAATCTCTCGGCGGGACAGCCGACGGTCGCCGGGCTCACGAAAGCCCACCATGCAGGCCACTTGCCCGCCATCGGGGCTCAGGTCCGGCGATTCGAACGCGGCAGGGACGGCCTGGAGGCCCACGAATGCGGCGGCAAAGATCATGGGTGTAACAAGGGACGCACCGGACGGGGCGAACATTTCGCGGGTCTGGCAGAATAGGGGCGTGATTGCGGAGTCAATGGTCTGGGGAACGGCCCCGTGCGGCTCGCCGGTGACGAAATGGCGGCTGGAAAGCCCCGAAGGCCTGGCGGTGGAGATGATGGACTGGGGCGCCACCGTGGTCCGCATTCAGTGGCGCGGCGCCGACGTGACTCTGGGCTGCCCCGACTTGGCCGGATTCCTCGCCGGGACGCCCTACTTTGGCTGCACGGTGGGCCGCTTCGGCAACCGCATCAGCCAGGGCGGATTCGAAATCGAAGGGCGGCGATATGAGCTGGATCTGAACGACAGCCCGAACGGCCACGCCTGCCATCTGCACGGCGGCAAGGAGGGCTTTGACAAACGGCTGTGGCGGGGAGAGGCTTTGGCGGATGGGGTGCGCTTTTCGCTCAAGAGCCCCGATGGCGACCAGGGCTACCCCGGCGAGCTGGCCGTGACGGTGGAGATTCGGGTGCAGGGCGCTGCCCTGACCTTTGACTATTCCGCCGAGACGACCGCCGCCACCCACGTCAACTTGACGAACCACACCTATTTCAACCTGGCGGGCGGCGGAGATGTGCTGGACCACGAGATCGAGATGGCGGCGTCCCGCTTCACCTTCACTGACCCCGGCATGATTCCCACCGGCGAGCTTCGCCCCGTGGCCGGAACCCCCTTCGACTTCACGACAATGCGCCGGATCGGCGACCGGATTGACGCCGACGACGATCAGATCCGCAATGCTCCCGGCTATGACCACAACTGGGCGCTGGACCCCGCTGAGGGCCTGCGATTTGCGGCTCGGCTCCGCCATGCGGGCACAGGACGGCAGATGGAGGTTTGGACCACCGAGCCCGGCCTGCAGCTCTATACGGGCAACTTTTTGAGCGGCAAGGAGATGTGCCACACCGGACCGGCCGTGCTGCGCGGCGGGCTCTGCCTGGAGACCCAGAAGTTCCCCGACGCGCCCCATCGGCCCGAATTCCCCTCCACGCTCCTCCGGCCCGGGGAGCAACTGGCTTCCCGCACGGAATATCGCTTTGAAGACTTGGGATGACATCCGCGCCGCTCTGGCCGACGGGTTGACAGGCGCGCTGGGCATTGAAGTCGGCGAAGTGACCGCTTCGGGCGCATCGGGGCGGATGCCGAACGACGGTCGAACCCAGCAGCCGATGGGGCTGGTTCACGGCGGCGCCTATGCGGCTCTGGCAGAGACTCTCGCCTCGCTGGGCAGTCTGGCCGCGGCCGGATGGCCGGACAAAGGCGCGGTGGGCCAGCAGGTCTCGCTGAACCTGCTTCGCCCGGCCCGCAGCACATGGATTGTTGGGGTGGCCCAGCCTCGCCACCTGGGTCGGACTTCCCACGTGTGGGACGTTGAGATGCGAGATG
>JBGSIR010000482.1:0-5417 GCA_041742415.1 Fimbriimonadaceae bacterium
CGCCCACCCTGCCCTGGCCGAAGAGCGCAAGCAGGAGGGCAAAAACCCTTATGCCGGCCTCGCGCCAGGCGTGGCCATCGCCTATGCGATCATCGGCCTGCCCATCGCGGGCTGGGGCATCGGCTGGCTGGTCAACTACCTCACCGGCAACTCTGAGCTGATCCCGATCTTGACCCTGGCCGGCGTAGCGCTGGGGATCGCGTTCTCCTATGCCGTCATTCGGCGCACCCAGCAGTGATGAGCTGGCGCTTGTTCGGGCTCTGCAGCGGCCTGGGGGCGGCGGCGGCTGTGGTTTGGCAAGGCGGGGCCAAGGGCCTTCTTGGCATGTCGGCAGGGGCCGCCTGCTCACTTTTTGTTCTTTGGGGCTGGATGCTGGTCTCTGGCCAGATGGCCCGCACGGCGGAGCGCTCGGGCGGAAAAGGGGCCTGGCTTCTGACAGTTTTGGTCTTTCTGGTGAAGGCGCCTGTGTATATGGCGGTTTCGGTCCTGGTCCAACGCCTAGGCGGCCCCGGGCCCGTGTCCTTCCTCATGGGAGTCGCATGGGTATATTCCGTCGCGGTGATCTGGGCCGTGGCGCGAGCCAATAGCCCGGATGCGTGAGATGAGTGACCTCACCTATTGGATGAGCCTGTTCGCCGCGGAAACGGCGGAGCACGGAGATAAGCATGGCGGCGGCCATGCCACCCTCTCAATGTGGGGACTGGCGGCCTATTTTGGGCTGACCCTGCTGGTCATCTTCCTTCTCATGGTTTGGGCCAAGCCGGGCCTGAACGGACGGTTCTTCAAGAACCCCATCACCCAGGGCTTTGAGCAGATGTATCTGTTCATTGAGCAGATGGCCGTCGGCATCATCGGATCGCATGGCCGAAAGTACATTCCGCTGCTCTCCACCCTTTGGCTGGTCATTTTTGTCGGCAACCTCATTGCCCTCTTCTTCCCCACCTCCATCACGGCGGATCTCTCCTTCAACCTGGCTCTCGCCCTTATCACGGTCGGGTATGTGCAGTACGAAGGCATGGCCGCAAACGGCTTCTTCGGTCACTGGAGCCACTTCGCGGGCCCCAAGCTGGGCGTCGCCTTCCTCTGGCTGAACCTTCTCATCTTCCCGATCGAGATCATTTCTGAGGCGTTGAAGAACGTCTCTCTGAGCCTTCGCCTCTACGGCAACATCGACGGTGGGCACCGAGCCGCCGACGCGATGAACCAGCTCGGACATCATCTTTTCAACATTGGCGGCCTCGAGCTGAGCGTTCCGATCGGCGCGTTCCTCATCCCCGTCAAGCTCTTGACGTGCGTCGTTCAGGCGCTGATCTTTACGCTTCTCACCTGCGTGTACCTCTCGCTGGTGACTAGCCACGACCACGGCGATGAGCATCACAGTGAAGCCCACGCCGAACACGAGACCGGCTCGCCGGCCCCGCTTTCGGCGGGTTAAACCAACAAACCACCTGGAGAACAAAGACACATGTCACTTCTGCCCCTCGCACTCGCATTCGCCGCCCTTGGCTGCGCCATCGGCCTCGGCATGATCGGCCAGGCCGCCATGAACGGCATGGCCCGCCAGACGGAAGCCATCGGCAAGATGCAGGTCGCGATGCTCATCGCCCTCGCCTTCGTCGAGCTTGTCTTCCTGCTTACGGTCTTCGTCGGCGCCGGCAGCTTCGCCGGAACCCCGGCCGCCTAAAAGCCCCGCCAAGAGAAGCGCCTGCGTTTGGGCTTCGAGAGTCTCGAAGCCCAAACGCCCTGACCCCCTTACGCAAAAAAGCCCATGGCCTCCGGAGAATATAAGAGCCCCATTCGCCTGCCCCTCGCGGTGCTCCTCGTGGTTGGCGTTGTCCTCATGTTTGCGGGCAACTACATCTACGACAACAAGGTGTTTGCGGGAATTGAGAAGCCGCTCGAAGAGCTCGGCATTCTCGTGAACCTGGGCAAAACGATTGCCACCATCGGCGTATTCATCATCCTTTTCCGCGTGGTGGAGTTCTTCTTCATCAAGCCCCTGGCCGAAGCGATCAACGAGCGCACGACGAACCTGGAGAGCACCTTCAGCGAAGCCGAGGCCCTGAAGACCGAAATGGCCGAGATGAAGTCGAGCTATGAAGGACGCATCCGCGAAACCGAAGCTGCGGCCCGTGAAGAGATTCAGGCCGAAGTGAAGAAAGCGCAGGACCTGCGCCGCGAATTGGAAACCAAGGCCAAAGCCGACGCCGAAGCCTACTTGGCTCAAGCCAAAGCCGAGATTGACCAGGAGCGACTCCGCGCTGTCACCGAACTGCGCGTCAACGTGGCCAACCTCAGCCTGCAGGCTGCCGAGAAGCTTCTCCACGCCAACGTGGACAGCGACCGCAACCGCGCCCTTATTGACGAATTCCTGAACAGCGTCGAGGTCAAAAACTAAATGACCGACTCCCGGGTGGCCAAGCGCTATGCCCGCGCCCTCATTGGCGCGGCGCTGAAGAATGGGTCTTTGGCTCAGGTCGATTCCGACCTGGAAGCCCTCGCCCGGGTGTTCCTCGACAATGCGGCCTTCCGCGAATTCATCACCAGCCCCAGCCGAAGCAAAGGCGACAAGCGGGCGATGTGCGACAAGGCTCTCGCCAATGCCGCGCCCCTCACCCGCGAGCTGATGCACTTGGCCGTGGACAAAGGACGCACCGAGATGCTGCACATCATCCAGATGGAATTCGCCGAGCTTCGGCGGCAGCACGAAGGCAAAGTCCAAGCCCGCGTCGAATCGGCCATGGAGCTGGATGAAGCCCAGCGCCAAGCCGTCATCGCCAAAATCGCCGACGCCACCCAAAGGGTGGTGGAAGCCGAATTCACCGTGGAGCCCGCCCTCATCGGCGGCATCCGCGTCATCTACGACAACTACGTCCTTGACGGCAGTGTGCGCGGCGACCTCGCCCGCATGCGCGAAAAGGTTCTTTACGACCTCCTGAAACAAAGCTGAACCTCACATGGCCATTCGACCCGAAGAGATCACATCGATCCTGGAGCAGGAGCTCCGGCAATATGAAAAGTCGACCGACGTCGAGCACGTCGGCCGCGTCATCCAGGTGGGCGACGGCATCGCCCGCGTCTATGGACTGCCGGACTGCCAGGTGGGAGAAATGCTGGAGTTTCCCGGCGGAGCCGTCGGCCTCGCGCTGAACCTGGAGGAAGACTCCATCGGCGCCGTCCTGATCGGAGACTCCGACCACATCAAGGAAGGCGACGAAGTCCGCGAGACCGGCAAAATCATGCAGGTTCCCTACGGCAAGGCCCTCCTCGGCCGCGTCGTGAACGGCCTCGGCCAGCCGATTGACGGTCAGGGACCGATCGCCGCCGAAGGCTTCCGCCTTTTGGAGGCGCAGGCCCCGGGCGTCGTGGAGCGCCAGCCCGTCACCGAGCCCATGCAGACCGGCATCAAGGCCGTCGACGCCATGATCCCGATCGGCCGCGGCCAGCGCGAGCTCATCATTGGCGACCGCCAGACCGGCAAAACCAGCGTCTGCATCGACACGATTCTCAACCAGAAATCCACCCACGAGCCCGGCGAGTCGCCGGTCTACTGCATCTATGTGGCCGTCGGCCAAAAGATGGCCAACGTGGCCCGCGTCGTGGAAACCCTGCGCGAATACGGAGCCCTGGAATACACCATCGTCGTCGCGGCCAGCGCCAGCGACTCCAACGCCATGCAGTATCTGGCTCCCTTCGCCGGATGCGCCATGGGCGAATATTTCCGCGACAACGGAATGCACGCGCTCATCATTTACGATGATCTCAGCAAGCACGCTGTCGCCTACCGCGCCACTTCGCTCCTGCTCCGCCGCCCGCCGGGCCGCGAAGCCTATCCGGGCGACGTCTTCTACCTGCACTCCCGCCTCCTTGAGCGCGCCTGCAAGCTGAGCGACGAGAACGGCGGCGGATCGCTGACGGCCCTGCCGGTCATCGAAACCCAGTCGGGAGACGTTTCGGCGTACATCCCCACCAACGTCATCTCGATCACTGACGGCCAGATCTACCTTGAGCCTGACCTCTTCTTCGCCGGCGTCCGCCCCGCCATCAACGTGGGCATCTCGGTGAGCCGCGTCGGAGGAAACGCCCAGATCAAGGCCATGAAGAGCGTCGCCGGAAAGCTGAAGCTCGAAATGGCGCAGTATCGCGACGTCGCCGCCTTCGCCCAGTTCGCCAGCGACCTGGACGCCAGCACCCAGCAGCAGCTCCGCCGAGGCCAGCGCCTCACCGAGCTCCTCAAGCAGAACCTCGCCACCCCCTACTCGGTCGAAGACCAGGTTGTGGCGATCTATGCGGGCACCAACGGCTATCTTGACAAGCTCGAGAACGAGCAGGTGATGGCCTTCGAAAAGGGTCTCATCAAGCTGGTTCACGACCGCTACCCCGACGTGATCGAGGGCATCAAGCAGACCAAGAAGCTGGACGACGCCGCCGCTGACAAGCTGAAAGCCGCCTGCGACGAGCACCTCGCCGCCTTCCTCAACGCCCACTAATTCGACATGGCATCGCTCAAGGAAATTCGGCAGCGCATTCGGTCGGCGAAGAACATTCGCCAGATCACCCGCGCCATGAAGCTCGTGGCGGCCGCCCGCCTCACCCGCGCCAAAAACCGCGTGGAAGAGGCTCGGCCCTACAGCCAAAAGCTTCGTGAGTTCATGGGCAGCGTCGGCTCCGCCGGCTCCCTGCCCGAGCATCCTCTGCTGGAAAACCGCGAGGTCAAGCGCCACGCCCTCGTCCTGGTCACCGCCGACCGCGGGCTCTGCGGCGCCTACAACACCAACCTCATCCGCCGCGCCAGCGACTGGCAAAAGGAGGCCGCCTCCTATGACAAGCAGCTCATCGCGGTGGGCAAGAAAGGCCGCCTGTTCTTCAACAAGCGCGGCTGGTCTTCGATCTACGACCTCACCATCCCCACCTCCGGCGCTTCGCTCGCCGAGGCCGAGGCTCTGACCCAAGAGCTCGTCCGCCTCTTCACCAGCGGTGAAGTGGACGCCGTCAGCATCTGCTACAGCCGGTTCTACAGCGCCATCCGCCAAGAGCCGCAGGTGGTCCAGCTCCTCCCCATCGAGCCGCCGGAGTCGAACGAAGACGCCGCTGAGAAGGAGTATGAGTACGAGCCCGACCCCGAAGAGCTGCTTGGACTCCTGCTTCCGAAGTACGTGCTGACCCTGGTTCTGCAGACTCTGCTGGAATCCAGCGCCAGCGAATTCGGCGCCCGCATGACGGCCATGACCGGAGCCACCGACTCGGCCACCGACATGATCAACGACCTCACCCTCAGCGCCAACCGCGCCCGCCAAACCAAGATCACCACGGAAATCCTGGAGATCGTCGGCGGCGCCGAAGCTCTGAACGGCTAAGTCGGACGCAACATCATAAAAGGCAAAATTCCCCTAGGTCTTTTGCCCCCCCCCCCCCCC
>JBGSIR010000483.1:0-4895 GCA_041742415.1 Fimbriimonadaceae bacterium
GCGACGGCGCTTCGCGGCCCGTGGCCAACGCCATCGCCCTGGTGCCCGACGGCCCCGAGCGGCCCCTGCCGGATGCGGGCGGGCTCATCGTTGTGGGGCGGCCTTGGGTGCAGATGGGCGTGTTTTCCACCCTGCGCCTGATGGATGAGCAGGGCGAGCTGATCCCGAATCGCGAAATTTTCTGGGGCGCCCTCGGGGACGCCTGGATCGATCAGGGCGGGCTTGTGCGGGCCATCAAGCCCGGATCAGCGCGCATCTTCGCCTCGGCGCGAGGACGCCGCATCGAATTCAACATCGCCGTCACCCAGCAGGGGCCTCCCGAAAGATCGGGAACCTCGGTTGGGGGCGGCTCGTAACGAGTGCGGTCTGCGGCTCTCCGCGAGAGCCCGGGCCCATGGCAGTTGATTTTCTCATGAGGAATACATATGACAGGCGCTGAACTTGCAATGACATTGGCTATGGCCGCCTCTTCGGAAGCGCGGCTCCTTCGCCAGCCGGATATCCACGGTGAGAAGGTGGTCTTCACCTATGCCGGGGACCTTTGGCTGACCGAAGGCGGAAACACCGTGGCCCGGCGGCTCACCAGCCACCCGGGCGTTGAGGCGAGGGCCAAGTTCTCTCCCGACGGCAAGACTATCGCCTTTTCGGGCCAATACGGCTCCAACCTAGACATCTACACCATCCCCGCCGAGGGCGGCGAGCCGAAGCGACTCACCTATTCCTTGGCCGGCGAGGTCGTGCTGGGCTGGACTCCGGACGGCAAGATTGCCTTCGGCAGCTCGGAAGGCACGCCGACCGCCCGGTTTGCGCGGCTTTGGATGATTCACCCGGACAAGGGTGTGCCCGAGCCCACCGACATCCTGGAAGTCGGCGACGTTTCGTTCTCGCCCGATGGAAACACGGTGGCCATGAACCGCGCCCGGTCGCACCAGTTCAACTGGCGCCACTACCGCGGCGGCACCCAGGGCAAGATCGGCTTCTTTGACCTCAAGGCCAAGAGCTGGCGCGAGCTGCCTTCGGGCCGCGAGCAGAGCTACTTCCCGATGTGGGTGGGCGACAGCGTCTACTACATCTCGGACCGCGACAAGAGCAATCAGAACCTTTTCAAGGCCAACGTCAGCTCCGGCCGCAGCGAGCAGCTCACCCGGTTTGCCGACGGCGACATCCGCTGGCCCAGCTCCGACGGCAAGAAGATTGTCTGGGAGCGCAATGGCCAGGTGCAGATCTTCAACATCGCCACCGGCGCCGTCACCGCGTTCACTCCGCGCGTTCTCAGCGACAACCCGGCCCTCATGCCGGTTCGCAGGAGCTTCGGCGACGAAGTGGCCGATTTCGCTCTCTCCCCCAGCGGCAAGCGTGTTGCGGTGGAGGCCCGAGGCGAAGTCTTCAGCGTTCCGGCCGGCAGCGGTCAAACCCGCAACCTCACCCGCTCCACCGCCTCGCGCGAAAAGAGCCCGCTGTGGTCGCCTGATGGGCAGAACATTGCCTACCTGAGCGACGCCTCCGGCGAGTGGCAGATCATTGAGCAGCCCCAGATGGGCGGCGAAGAGAAGGCCTACAGCCTCCCCGCCGGACATGTGGTTCAGGCGATGCGCTATTCGCCGACCGGCAAGCACATCAGCTACACCACGGTGGACCTGAAGCTGGCCGTGCTCAACCGCGAGACCGGCGAAGTCAAGGAGATTGTCCAAGATCAAGCGGGCCCCCCCAGCTATGACTGGTCGCACGACGAGCGATGGATCGCCTACACCGCCACCCAGCCGAATCTCTTTTCCTCGATTCGGATGCGAAACATGGAGACCGGGGAAGACAAGGAGGCCGTGAACGCCTTCTTCAGCAACCTCGCGGTGAGCTTCGACCTCACGGGCAAGTACCTCTACTTCACCTCGGCGCGAAGCTACACCTTCACGCCCAGCTACTTTGAGAACGCCAACCTGGAGCAGCCGCCGATTGAGCGCGTCTACGCCCTGGTGCTTCGCGCCGACCAGAAGGACCCGCTTCTTCCGGCCGACGATGAAGAGCCGGTGAAGGCGGGCGCCTCAGACGAGGAGAAGAAGCCTGATGCGCCGGCCGATACCGGCGTTCGCATCGACTTCGACGGCCTGCAGAACCGCGCCATCGCCCTTCCGTGGGGCCCTGGCTCTTATCCGCTGCTGTTCGGCCTCCGCGATGGCATCCTCACCTGGTCGGGCGGCTCGCTGCTCAAGTTCGACATGCGCTCCAAGGCGCCTTCGACCATCATCCAGGGCATTGCCAACATCTCCCTGAACGCCGACCGCACTCAGGCCGCGTCCTTCAACGGCGAGGCCCTCACGATCTATCCCATCGCTCCCAACCAGCGCATGGGCGCGAACAACGTCAACCGAAGCGGCATGGTGGCCGACTGGAACCCGCGCGAGGAGTTCGCGCAGATGTTCTGGGAAGTCTGGCGATATCAGCGCGACAACTTCTATGACCCCGGCATGATGGGTCTCAACTGGAAGGCGATCGGCGACAAGTACGCCGCGATGCTGCCCTATGTGGGAGACCGCAGCGACCTTGACTACCTGTTCGGACTGCTGATCGGAGAGCTGGGCACGGGCCACGCCTATGTGACCCCGGCCGGCGGCCCGAACCTGGAGCCCCTGCCCCAGGCCGGATTCCTCGGAGCCGACCTCAAGATGGAGAACGGCCGCATGCGGTTCACCCGGGTCTATCCAGGCGTGCCGGAAGCGGGCGGCCCCGTCGGTCCCCTCGGCGCCCCCGGCGCCCAGGTGAACTCGGGCGAATACCTGCTGGCCGTGAATGGCGAGCCGGTGGAGGCCGACACCAACGTCTATGAGCTGATGGTGGGAACCATCGGTCAGCCGACCAAGCTCCTTGTGAACACCGCCCCCACCCGGGCCGGCGCCCGCGAAGTCACCGTGCGCCCGATCAGCAATGAAACCAATCTGCGCTACTTCCACTGGGTGGAAGACTGCCGCAAGCGGGTGGATGAGCTGAGCGGTGGCCGCATCGGCTACATGCACGTGCCGGACACGGCGGTCGGAGGCATCATCGGCTTCAATCGCGGCTACTACAGCCAGAGCGGCAAAGAGGCGTGGGTCATCGACGAGCGCTTCAACGGAGGCGGCTGGATTCCCACGTTCTTCGTGGACAAGCTGGCCCGCGAGATGGACACGGCCTTTCGGCAGCGCCATGGCGCCGATATCGGCTTCCCGCCTCAGAGCCTGGAAGGGCCCAAGGCCATGCTGATCAACGAGCACGCCGGCAGCGGCGGCGACATGTTCCCCTGGCTCTTCAAGAACCGGCAGCTCGGTCCGCTGATTGGCATGCGAACCTGGGGCGGCCTTGTCGGCATCTCTGGCGGCGTGAACCTGGTGGATGGCGGCAGCGTCACTTCGCCCTCGTTTGGCATCTATGACTCCCGACGCGGAGCCTGGATCGCGGAAAACACCGGCGTGGACCCCGACATCGAGGTCGACAACGACCCCAGCGTTTGGGCCAACGGAGCGGACGCTCAGCTCGACCGCGCGGTGAAGTACCTGATGGACCAGTTGGCCGCCGGCAAGGGCCGCAAGCCCTTCGTCCGCCCGGACTTCCCCAAGATCGACAACTGATCTCCGCATCCATCAAACCGCAGACTCTGGCCGCAAATAGGCTGGGGTCTGCGGTTTTTGCTTTAGGACGCCGAAAATCCTTATGGACTGCCTGGCTGCAGGCGTCCTTTGGGGCATTCTAAATGGCGAATCTTGGTGAATCAGTCGGCAGAGCAAGGAAGACGGAGTTCCTTGCCGCCCTGCTGGAATTGGCGCCTGATGAACAGGTTTTCGAAGCGAAAGCGCCTGTCGAGCCGCCCAAGCCTGAGGCTGTGCATGAGCTCCTCCGCGAACCTGAGCCCGAGGCTGTGCCTGAGCCTGCTCCGACGCCCCAGCCTCCTACCCGCAGCTTGAATTGGGCCGCTCCGCAAGCCTCCGCCCCTGAAGCGGATCGGGCCGATGTGGGGCCCGCCGAAGAGACGCCGCCTCCGCTGCCGATGGCTGACGAATTGGTTTCGGCTGATCCGGCGCCCGAGGCTCCTCTGGAGGCCACAGCGCAGACCGCCACTGAATTTGAACCTGAGGCGATGTCGCTGGCGCAAAGCGCGGCTTGGGCATCTCAGCCGCCTGCCGAGTTTGCTGAGTTCGCTGGAGCGAATGATGAGGCCGAGCTTGAAGCGGAATTGACCGAAGAGGCCGCAGCTCCGGCCTCAGCGTCGGTGATGGCATCGGCTCCGGAGCCCGCCGTGTCTATGATGTCGGCGCCTCCAATGATCAGTCAGGCGGCAGCCCCCATTGCAGAGCCGGAAGCCGCAGCCGAAGACACGACATGGGACGCTCAAGAGGGGTTGGATGAATTGGCCGAGCCGCCTGCGCCCGCTCCCCGATCGGCGGCCTGGTTCGACGCTGTCGAGCCGCCTGCTCCCGCGCCAAAAGCCGAGGAGTCGGAAAAGCCGACCGGCAAGCTCGATTGGCTGAAGGGTTTAGGGCGAAAAATCGGCCTGAGCAAATCTTCGCACGCCGAGCAGTCCGCCTCCGAGCCAGAGCCTGAGCTGGAGACGTGGACTCTGGAAGAGCCAAAGGCGCCTGTGGCGGCCGAAGCGGCTCCGCCCCAAATCGCGCCTGAGCAAATGGCCATGGACGAGGCTGAGCAAGTCGAAGCGCCGGCCATGGCTGTCGAGGAGCCTAAAGACGAGGCCCCCGCTGCCCCGTCCTTTGATTGGCTGAAATCAGCGGAGCTGGACGCTGAGGCGGCCCCTGCTCCTGTCGTCGAAGCGGCCCTGCCGCTCCTCCAAGTTGAAGCAGCGGGGGCGCCTGCGGTGGCTGTCGAAGCTGAGGCCGCGGAGCCTGCGCCGGCCGCGCCAAAGTTTGACTGGC
>JBGSIR010000484.1:0-4465 GCA_041742415.1 Fimbriimonadaceae bacterium
GCCCTCACCGCCTCCACCACCGCCGGCGGGCAGTGGCCCAGCGAAAACACGCCGTAGCCGCCCAGGCAGTCCAGCAGCCGGTGGCCTTCGTCGTCGGTCACCCAGCAGCCTTCGCCCCGGGCCTCCACGCCCATGCCGGCAAAGGCCATCAGCTTGGCCAGGGCGGGGTTCAGGTGGCGGCCGGTGAGGGCAATGGTTTCGTCCCGAGAAAGGCGAAGGGGCACAAAGCGCATTATGGTCGGCGCCGCGCTGCCAAATCCTGACCCGCATTTTCGCCAGAGCCCTCCAAATCCCCGCAAAGGCGCCGATGACTCTGATGAGCCCCCATGGACTCGGTCCAATGGGGGGAGGAATCGGCAATGCGCGTGATGGATCGGATGTTCGGAAGCCACTCGGAAAACCTTCGCAAGGCGATGGGCAAAACGAGTGAGCGCGCCGGGCTCTTGGCAGGCAACCTGGCCAACGTCAACACCCCCGGATACAAGCGCCGCGACACCGATTTCGCCATCGAGCTGGACCAGCGCACCGGCGGCCCTCAGGGCATGGAGCGCATGCAGCAGATGCGGTCGAGCATCGACTCCACCAGCATCCGCATCGACGGCAGCAGCGTGGACATGGAGAAGGAAGTCATGGCCATGGCCGAGACCGAGATGCGCTTTCAAATCCTTTCTGAAATCACCAGCCGCCACTTCAGCGGTCTGAAGAATGTGATCAAAGAAGGACGCTAAGGATAAGTTTTCTCCATGAACCTAGCTAAAACACTTCGAGTCAGCGCCACCGGCCTCCAGGCCGAGCGGATGCGGATGGACGTGATCAGCGCGAACATCGCCAATGCAAACTCGGTGCAGTCGCCCGACGAAGAGGCGTATCGCCGGCGCGAGGTCATCCTGACCGGCTCCACCGAAGGGGCCAAGGTCGAGCGCATCGCTGTGGACCCCGCCCCGCTTCGCCGCGTGGCCGAGCCCGGCCACCCCTTTGCCGACGCTGAAGGCTATGTCTATTACAGCAACGTCGAGCCGGTGAAGGAGATGGTGAACATGATGGGCGCCAACCGCGCCTACGAAGCCAACATTGCCGCCTTCAACGCGGCCAAGACCATGATCAGGTCCGCCCTGCAAATCGGAAAGGTTTGATGCGGATCAACGACGCCCTCTCCCAACTTGGCCAAATTGCGCGGCCGCCGGAGGTCAAAGCAGCTTCTCAGCCCGAGAACGACTTTGGCCAACTGTTGATGGACGCCATTCAGGAAGTGAATAAGACGCAGCAGGATGCTCGCGGCCTTCAGAACGACTTGATGGCGAATCGCCCGGTGGAATTTCACGATCTGATGATCGCGATGGAGCGCGCCAGCACTGCCATGCAGCTCACCATGCAGGTGAGAAACAAGGTTCTGGAAGCCTATCAAGAGATCAGCAGGATGCAGGTTTAGGCCCGCATCCCGCTTTGTGAATCCTCGCCGGGCCCGACGTGTGGGCCATGCGACCGATTATCGAAAAAATCAAGGACTGGTGGCGCTCTGCCGACCGGACACAAAAAATCGTCACCCTGGGGGGCGGCGGACTGCTTGTGGCCGTGGCGACAGGAGCGTTCATCATTGCCAGCCAGCCAAGGATGGCTCCGGTCTATCCCGGAACGCCCGCCGCGCAGCAGGCCGGCATTCGCGATGAGCTGATGAGCTTGGGCTACCCCGTTGACGTCAACCAGAAAGGCGACGTCTTGGCCCCGGTCGACAAGCTGCCCGAAATCCACATGCAGCTGGAGCAGGCAGGCAAAGCGCCCGCCGCCTCCAGCCGAGGCATCGACTGGCTCAGCCAAACCAGCCCCTTCACGAGCCCCGGGCAAGAGCGCGAGCGCATCAAGGCCGCCCGCGAAGGCGAGCTTGCCGCCAGCATCGAAACCCTTGACTCGGTGCGGGCCGCCCGCGTCCACATCAACTTCGGCAAAGAGTCGCCTTTTGCCACCGAAGGCGCCCCGCCCACCGCCGTCATCAACATCACCGAAGACGGATCGCAAATGGTGAACAGCGAAGAGGCCGCCGCCATTGCCCGACTTGTGCAGAACGCAGTTCCGGGCCTGGAATCTGAGGGCGTCACGGTCATCACCTCCGACGGCCGCATAGCCTATGACGGCGAAGCCATGGCCGAGGGAAGCTTTGAAGGCACCCGCAAAATTGACATGGAGTTTGCCGAGAGCCAGCGCCGCGAGAAGGATCTCCAGCGCCGGCTCGACCAAGCCTTTGGCCCCGGAGCAACCATCGCCACCGTCGGGGTGGAGCTGGACCTGGACGAAGTCCGCACCGAAACCACCTCCGAAACCCCCACCCGGCAGCCCCTCGCCCGCAACACCATGACCGAGACGCTGGAAGGCGGAAGCTCGGGCACAAACGGCATGAGCGGAGCCAGCGCCAACCTCCCCGAAGCCCTGGGCGAAGCCCAAAACGGCGGCGAAGGAGGCTCCGGATACAGCAGCGAAGTGCGCCAGGAGGAATTCGGACGCGCCAACGAATCGACGCTGAGCGTGAAGGCGCCCGGCAGCGTGAAGACCATGACCCTGAACGTTCTGGTGGACAGCGAAGCCATCGCCGACCCCGCGCCGGTTCAGCAGTTCCTGGATGGCCTTCTGGCCGCCCGCGGCGAGCGGGAGTTCCAGGCCACCGTCACCAGCGCGCCCTTCAGCAAAGCCGCGGAGGAAGCCGCCAAATCAGCCGAAGCCGCCGCCAGCCAGCAGGCGATCCTTCAGCAGGTCATCTCGATGCTGCCCGCCATCGCGCTGGTCATCCTCGGATTCATCCTCATCAAGGCGATGCGAGGCAAGTCAGTCTCGAACGCCTCTGGCCCCGAGGCCGCCCTTCCCGGCGGAGGCACCATGCCCTTTCCGCAGATGCCCATGCCTCAGCCCGGCATGCCCGTGAACCCGCAGGACTACGCCGCCTACTACGCCCAGCAGGCCGCTGTCTCCGACAACCCGCTCCTGGCCGCCGCTCAGGCTCAGCAGGACGCCGTGATGATGCAGGCCCGCGCTCTGGAGGCGCCCGTCAAAGACGGCGATTCCGCCGCCGCCGTTCTGCAGGCCATGGCCAAGCAGGAAGCCAACCCTGACGAAGAAGCCGCTCCCTACTGGGCCTTCGAAGAGGACGAGCAGGGCGAGATTCAGTTCAAAGAAATCCGCGAAAAGGTGGACGTTCCCCTGGAGCAGATTCGCTCGCTTGCCAAGACTCGCCCCGAGACCGTGGCTCAGCTCCTTAAGAGCTGGATGATGGAGGACCGATAAGATGTACCGCAGACCCAACCCCGAAATGAACGGCCGCCGCAAGGCCGCCATCATCCTCACCGTTCTGGGGCCAAGCGTCGCCGGAAGCCTGCTGAAGAGCATGAACGAGGAGCAGGCCGAAAAGCTCTCGCTGGAGGTGGCCCGGCTCGAAAAGATCACCCCGCAAATCCGCTCTCAGGTCGTGAAGGAGTTTCACGAGATGTGCCGCGCGCAGGACTACATCGCCGAAGGGGGCCTAGAAAAGGCCCGCAAGGTGCTGGAGGCCGCCTATGGCCCCGAGGTCGCCCAGCAGATCCTCGCCCGCATCACCAGCGCTATGCAGGTGGTTCCCTTTGAGTTCCTGCGCAAGGCCGATCCCCTGCAGCTCCTCAGCTTCATCCGCGACGAGCACCCGCAGACCATCGCCCTCATCCTGGCCTACATGCCCACCCAGGGCGCGGCCGAGATCCTGAGCCGCCTGCCCGCCGAGCTGCGCGGAGAGGTGGCCGAGCGCATCGCCAGCATGGACCAAACCAACCCGGACGTGATCCGCAAGGTGGAGGCCGTGCTGGAGAGCAAGCTCTCTTCTGTGATGAACGATCAGATGACCAAGGCGGGCGGCCCCAAGGCGCTCGTTGAGCTGCTTCAGTCGGTCGACCGAACCACCGAGCGCGTCATCCTCGATTCGCTCACCGAAAACAACCCCGAGCTGGCCGACGAGGTGAAAAACATGATGTTCGTCTTCGAGGACATCATGCAGCTCGACGACCGCGCCATCCAGTCGCTCATGAAGGAAGTCGATGTCAAGGACCTCGGCCTGGCCCTCAAGGCGGTGGGCGACAATGTGAAGGACAAGATCTTCCGCAACATGAGCGAGCGCGCCTCGAACATGCTCAAAGAGGACATGGACTTTATGGGACCGGTGAAGATGAAGGCCGTGGAGGAGGCGCAGCAGCGCATCGTCAGCGCCATTCGACGCCTGGAGGAGACCGGCGAGATCACCATCGGCCGGGGAGACGATGCGGATGTCTTTGTCTAAGTCCCGCGCCGTTTCGGCCTTCGACAGCCTGCCGGAAGCCCACGTCCTGGCCGGCTCCATCCCGCGCATCGATCCCGGCATCGCCGAGGAGAACCGGGCCCGCCGCGACCGCGAATCGGCCCGACAAGAAGGGCTGGCCCAAGGCCTCGCCGACGGCCGAGAGCTCGGCATTGCCGA
>JBGSIR010000485.1:0-8267 GCA_041742415.1 Fimbriimonadaceae bacterium
GATGACGACGGCATCGCCTTGGCCGTCAAGAAGCCGCCGGGCGTGCTCGGAAATCGCTCCGGCAAGGGGCTCCCGGTCCGCCATGTTCTGCAGACGCGCCCGCATTAACGGTGCATCCGCCATCAGCCTGGCCTGCGCGGCCGCTTGCCAGGCCGTCAGCTCCTCTGCCTCAGCCCGGTGCGGCTCAGAAGGAGCCCCCGTGGCAGGGACAATCGTTGGGTCATTCGCAAGAGCGTTGGCGCCCACAAAAAAGACAATCTCGTTAAAGTTCCAATTCTCAGCAGGCGTCCCAACGTTGATCAGACTCTTGAGAAAGACTGCGAAGCCCCCAGTGACCAGCTGCGCTTCCAAAATGGGAGACTCCAGAACAAACGGCCGCTCGACGTTGCCAGCGCCAACCATGTGGCTCTTGTCAGCGAGTCCAGCTTCAGAAAGCCGCCGGCGAAGCTCCTCTGTTTGAGAGATCGCCTCGGCCACCCGGGCAGCCGCTCCGGCCGGGAGGGGCCGCTGAAGACGAGTGGGCTGCTCGCAGAAGATGCGGCGCTCGTTTTCCTTCAACCCGACAAAGGCCGATGGGCCAAGCCGCCGAACCGAGTCGATCAAAAGCCTCTTCAGAGGGAACGCATCAGTGAGGCGAGACTCTGGCTTCGTTCGAGGAGTCTCTCCTCCGCCGGGTTCGTCAGAGCGCGCCAGGTCCAAGAGCGCCAAAATTGTATTTTCATTGAACTCGGGAGGCGGAGCCAGCCGGTCCAGCATGTCTTCAGCCTCGTCTCTGCTCAGACCGTCTCCACTCTCCGGCGGCAGCTCTGCCTCCAAATATCGCACCGCGCCCTGGCTCAGCCAGCGGCCATCCACCGCCGACGCCAAATCCTCCATCACCTGCGCCAAGGGCGTGCCGCGAAAGCGCACCATCACCACATCCCGCTCCGCCCCCCGCAGCGGCCGCAAAGAAACCCCCGCCTGCGCCCCGATCTGGTCCAGAACCTGCGCCATCGGAAGCAGCGGGGTCTCCAGGGTGATGGGCTGGAGCGCGGCGGCGAGGCTCAGGGCGGCGATCATGACATTTAGTCTAGCGAACCGCCGCCGTCAACTCGGCCAGCTCCGCCGCCGTCAGCCGAAGCACCGGATAGACCTCGTGGGTCTGGTCGTAGTAGGGGCTGCGCTCGTAGAAGAACATCAGCCGCGCCTGGGGGCTGGCGGCGAAGGCGGGGTCTTCGGCGAGGCGCTTTTCGAACTCGGCCTTCAGCGCGGGGTCGGAGGCCAGCATCTTTTGGGCGATGGGCTCCAGGGCATAGTCCTCGGCGTATTCGGTGCGCTGGAAGATGGCGTTGAAGAAGCCCCACTTCACCAGTGAATCGGTGGGTTCGGGCTCCAGCATGTGGTGCAGCAGCCGCACTCCGGGCTGGCTGGCCGAAACCACCACCGAGCCATTGGCCAGGAACACCTTTCGGCGGCCCGGCTCCACGCGGAACTGCGGCGAGAACCGACCCTCGTTCGGCGCCGTGGCAAACCGAGCCTCCTTCAGCAGCATCACGTCCATCTCGCGCTCAATGCCCTCGCCCGGGAACTGGAGCCGCTGGGTGCGAAAGCCGTGCAGGGTCACCAGGTCGATGGCCTCCTTCCACTCCGCCGGGATGAGCCAGGCGGCGGGGAGGGCGGCGGATGAGGCGGGCTCGAAGCGGTCGCGCAGGGTGGTTTCGACAGTGATGGGCTGGCTGTGATCCCAGTCGCGCACCTGCCCTCCGGTCAGCTCGCTCTGGCGCGGGGTGAAGGCATAGCCGAGGTAAGTCCAGGGCCGCCCCTCGCGGGCGCTGCGGGCCGTGACCACGATCGAATCACCCTCCTTCATGGCCGATTCACGCGCATCCGCCACCGCCACCGCCGCGCGCAGCTCCGCGCTCATCTCGGAAGCCCAGTTGATCGCCGACTCCATGGCCGCATAGGTGCTCTTCACCCGAGGCTCATATGGCTTCAGCACGTGGGTTTCGATGAGCACCGAAGGGCGGTTGAAGAGGTGGTAGTAGCCGTGCGAGAAGCGGGGCGAATAGGTGCTCAGCGATGCCCCGCGCTCGGGCCGGGCGGGGTCGATGCCGCTGAAATAGGGGGCGGCGGCAAAGCCGGCCTCGTTCACATCCTTCAGCAACCGCTGGTCCAGGCTCTCCGCCAGCCTCATGGCCCCCTCATCCATCGTCGGCCATCGGGCGGTGTCGTGGGTCAGCACGTACTGCCAGTCGCCGCCGTCGGTGGTGTGGTTGTCGAAGAAGACATCCGGCTTATATGCCGCCAGCCAGCGAATGAGCCCGCGCATTTCGGGCGCATCGGCCTTCACCCAGTCTCGGTTCAGGTTCAAATTCTGTGCGGTGGTGCGCCACCCCATCTCGGCGGGGCCATTTTGGTTGGCGCGGCTGTAGGCCGAAAAGCGCTCGTGGCCGTCCACGCTGAAGATTGGCACAAAGGCAAGGTTGGCGCGGTCCAGGAGGCCCTTTTTCGTGCCCGTCACAAGGATGTCGCGCATCAGCATCATGCTCGCGTCTTTCCCTTCGATCTCCCCGCTGTGAATGCCGTTGTTGAAGAAGAGCAGGGGCTTGCCGCTGGTCCGCAGGTTCGGCGCGGTGGAGTGTCCTTCCTTGCTCAGAATCATGATCACCACATCGCGCCCCTGGGGGCTGCGGCCGATGCGGATGAGCTTGGCCTGATCAGACTCTTCATCCAGGCGCCGGCAATATTCCATCGTCGCGGCATAGCGGTCGGTCTCGGCAAAAGCGGTGCGCTCGGCCTTGATCTGCCAATCCAGAGGAGCGGCGGGAAAAAGCATGGCCCAGTCTGGCGCATCAACGCGCCGCCTGAGTAGAGTCTTTTGAGATGGACAGCCGCCCCTGGATTCGCGCCGCCGCTCTCGACACCGCCGAAGCTCTCTTGGCGCATGCGCGGGCCGTGCCGCAGGACAAGCTCAAGTGGCAGCCGCTGGACACCGGCCGCTCGGTGATGAACCAGCTTGCCGAGTGCGCTTCGGCGTTCATTTTCTTCCGCCGCACTCTCATGGAGGGCTCCGGCAAATGGGTGACCCCCGAAATCTTTGCCGAGGCCCGGGCGCAGTGGGATCAATACAATTCCGTCGCTGAGATCGAAGAGGACATGACGGCCAACATCAACGACTTCTACGACTTTGCCGCCGGGCTTCCCGAAGAGAGCATGGACGTGGTCATCGACATGATGCCGGGGTGGAGCCTGCCCATCAAAGAGGCTGTTTTCATGCCGCTGCAGAACATGATCTACCACCTGGGCCAGATCAGCCAGATTCAAGTGATGCTGGGCGACCAGGGCATGCACCGCTTTCCTGCTGCCAACTCCACCCCGTTTCAAGGCCTGGATCCTCGGCCGATGCTCGCGGCCACTGCCCGCGCTGGGGCGGGCCGCGTGGTCTCCAATTTTGATTCGATGCCCGAAGACAAGCGTGATTGGGTTCCCGCCGAAGGAATGCGCTCGGCTCGCCAGCAGTTCGCCGAAGTCGTGCAGGCCTATGGCTGGTCGGAGCACATCCTCTCCAAGCGCACCATCGAAGACCTCGCCATGGACCCCGAATCCAGCGCCGCCGCCGCCGAAGCCATCTATGCCAAGGGCCTGCAGGCCAGCCTTGACGAGGCCATTGCGAGCTGGGAGCAGGCTGTGATGGCGGTTCCCTCGGCTGACTTGGATCAGAAAGTCGAGCTCTTCGCCCCCGGCTGGTTCGAGAGCCTGCAAAGCAACGCCTGGTACCCCGTGTGGAACCAGATCTATCACACCGGCGCCGTGGCCTACTTCCAGACCCTTTATGGCGACGGCGAGATGCACTGAGAATTTCGGACTTTTCTTGAGTGGGCCTTCCATTTTCAAAATCGGTTCATGTAGACTAGTTTCTACGTGAACCGACAGACATGGCTTAAAGGCGCCACCCGCGCCGCACTCGAATCACTCATGGCCCACGCCGCCGCGATTCCAGCGGACAAGCGGGATTGGCGACCGTTGGGCGAGGGGCGGAGCATTTCCAGCCTCCTTGTGGGCTGCGCGCACATGACGGATTGGGGCACAAAGGTCATTCGCACCGGCGAGCCTGGCCCGATGGATGATTCGGCTGAGGCGGAATGGAAGGAGCTGATCTCCAAGCCCCACGACTTCGACGATGCGGCGGCGATGCTTCGCAAAGCCGTGGATGAGTTGCGCGAAGCGCTGGACGAGCTGAGCGACGCGGACTGCGACACCGTTCACCAGTTCTCGCCCGAATGGTCGATGACGACCTACGTCTGCGCCTCCACCGGCCACTGGCAGATGATCTACACGCTCGGCCAAGCCGCCTACATGCAGACTCTGCTGGGAGACAAGGAGATGTATCCCATGCCCTCGCTCACCCGCGACGACTTGGTGGGCAGCGACGGGCGAGACTACTTTGTGGGCGCTGTCGAAGAGACCCTGCCGATGCTCATTCGCTCCTATGAAGCGACGCCTGACGACAAGAAACATTGGCGCCCCGAGGAGAACTGCCGAACGATGCACGAGGTGACCGCAGAGTGCGTTCAGGCCTTTGGCTGGGCCGTCGGAGCCATCAAGAACCGGGGGATGAACACCTATGATGAGGAGCAGTCGGCCGCCGACATGACCGCTATCCCCGGCATTTTTGCCGGGGGAGTCGCAGAAGCGTTCACGCCCGCGGTCGAAGCCTGGAAGGAGACAATGGGCGGCATGACCCAGGCCGATTTGGACACGAAGGTGGATATGTTCATGCCCGGCTGGCAGGAGACCCTGCAAAGCAATGCCTACTATCCCGTTTGGAACCTGATCTACCACTACGGACAAGTCAGCTACATCCAGACGCTCTACGGCGACCAGAACATGCACTGATGCTGGCGGACCGGCTCGAAGGGGCCTCGGCGGCGGAGCTGAAGGCGGCGGCGGCGGAGATCGTCCGCGACCCGAACCTGCAGGAAGAGCTGACGATTCTCCTGCAGGAATCTGAAGGCGGGCTGCGGCGGGGCGCCTTTGGGGCGGCGCTTCGTGTGGCGGAGATCCGGCCCGCCACGGCCAAACAGTGGCACGCCGCGGCCCTTGACGCGCTGGATGATCCCGACTACATCACTCGGCTCTCTGCCGTTCGCTTGGCCGGGCTCATCTCCTGGCCAGCAGAGTCACGCGCGAAAGCTGTCGTCCTGCTGAGGGAGCGCGCAAAGGACCCGGGCGAGACTGCCTTTGTCCGCTGCTGGGCGCTCACCGCGTGGGCGGAGCATGGCGAAGCGGCCGAGCAGGCCGACATCGAGCGGCTGGACCAAGGATTTGCCGCCCTCGGCAGCGGAAGCATGGCCGCCCGCGGGCGGCGCATCCTATCTGAGCTCAAGCGCAGAGGTACGCTTGGGGGCACTTCATGAGCAGCTTCTCCACCGAACGCACCCTGGATTTGGCCGGCAAAACCAGGCGGCTCTTCAGCTTCGCCGCTTTGCGGGACCAAGGGCGCAATCTGGACCGGCTGCCCTTTGCCCACAAGGTGCTGTTGGAGAACCTGCTCCGCCTGGAAGACGGCGTCAAAGTGAGCAAAGGCGACATCGAAGCGGTGCTGAACTGGGACCCCGCCGCGACGCCCTCGCAGGAAATTGCCTTCACCCCGGCCCGCGTCCTGCTTCAGGACTTCACCGGCGTCCCCTGCGTGGTGGACCTGGCCTCGATGCGCGACGCCATGGCCGCCCTCGGCGGAGACCCCGCCCAGATCAATCCCCTCCAGCCCGTTGAACTGGTCATCGACCACTCGGTGCAGGTGGATGCCTACGGCACCGACGCCGCCGCGCAGATCAACCTCGACCTCGAATTCGAGCGCAACGGCGAGCGGTATGAGTTTTTGAAGTGGGGCCAAGAGGCTCTGGACAACTTTAAGGTCGTCCCCCCGAACACGGGAATCTGCCACCAGGTGAACCTGGAGTACCTCGCCCGAGTGGTCTTTGACGACGGCAAATCGGCCTTCATGGACACCCTCGTCGGCACCGACAGCCACACCACGATGATCAACGGCGTCGGCGTGCTGGGCTGGGGCGTGGGCGGCATCGAAGCGGAGGCCGCCATGCTTGGCCAGCCGGTTTCCATGCTCCTGCCGCAGGTCGTCGGCTTCCGGCTCACGGGCCGCCTCTCCGAAGGCGCCACCGCCACCGACCTGGTGCTCACCGTCACCGAGATGCTGCGCAAGCACGGCGTCGTGGGCAAATTTGTCGAATTCTATGGCCCCGGCCTCAGCACCCTGCCGCTGGCCGACCGCGCGACCATCAGCAACATGGCGCCGGAATATGGCGCCACCTGCGGCCTCTTCCCGATCGACGAAGAGACCCTGCGCTACCTCACCGTGAGCGGCCGGCCCGAAGACCACATCGCCTTTGTCCGCGCCTACCTGGAGCACCAGGGCCTGCTGCACTCCGCAGACTCGCCCGAAGCCGAATACACCAGCGTCCTGCACCTCGATCTCTCCACGGTCGAGCCGAGCGTCGCCGGACCCAAGCGCCCACAGGACCGCAGCCGCCTGAGCGAAGCCGCCAAGAGCTACTTTGCCGAGTTCCCCAACGCCGGCCCCAAAAAGGACGACGCCCTCACCGATGGCAGCATCGTCATCGCCGCCATCACCAGCTGCACCAACACCAGCAACCCCAGCGTGATGGTGGCAGCAGGCCTGGTTGCCAAGAAGGCGGCCGCGCTTGGCCTCAAGCCGAAGCCGTGGGTGAAGACCTCGCTGGCGCCCGGCTCGCGCGTCGTCACGCGCTACCTGGAGATGTCTGGCCTTCTGCCCGAGCTGGAGAAGGTGGGCTTCAACGTGGTGGGCTATGGCTGCACCACCTGCATCGGCAACTCCGGCCCCCTGCCCGACGAGATCGCCCGTCAGGTCGAAGCCGAAGACCTCACCGTGGTAAGCGTCCTGAGCGGCAACCGAAACTTTGAGGGCCGCGTGAACCAGCAGGTGCGCGCCAACTACCTCATGTCGCCGCCTCTCGTGGTCGCCTATTCCTTTGCCGGAAACATCGACATCGACCTGGCCAACGACCCCATCGCCCAGGACGCCAACGGAAACGATGTCTATCTCAAGGACATCTGGCCGACGCAGCAGGAGATTGCCGACACCGTCGAAAAGAACATCACCCGCGAGATGTACACCAAGGAGTACGCCTCGGTCTTCAGCGGCGACGAGAAGTGGCAGTCCATCCCGGTCGACGAGAGCAGCCGCTACGCCTGGCAGGAGTCCTCGACTTACGTGAAGCAGGCGCCCTTCTTTGAGGGCATGACAAAGGAGGCCCCCACGGAGACCCCCAGCCTCGACAGCCTCGCCTGCCTCGCCAAGCTCGGCGACAGCGTGACCACCGACCACATCTCGCCTGCCGGAGCCATCAAGCTCCACTCCCCGGCCGGCGAATACCTCACCGAAAACGGCGTCCGGCCTCACCTCTTCAACAGCTACGGCGCCCGTCGCGGCAACCACGAAGTGATGATCCGAGGCACCTTTGGCAACATTCGCCTGCGAAACCAGATTGCGCCGGGCACCGAAGGCGGCTTCACCGCCAAAGACGGCGAAGTGACGACGATCTATGCCGCCAGCGAGGCCTATCAGGCCGAAGGCAAGGGCCTCTATGTGCTGGCGGGCAAGGAGTACGGCACGGGGTCAAGTCGAGACTGGGCGGCCAAGGGCACGCTCCTCCTCGGCATCCGCCTGGTGCTGGCGCAGAGCTTCGAGCGCATCCACCGATCCAACCTCATTGGCATGGGCGTTCTACCCGTTGAGTTCATGGAAGGCGAAAGCGCCGATTCGCTTGGCCTTTCTGGGTTCGAATCGCTGAGCCTGGTTGGCTTTAAGCAGGCCCTGGCAGAGAACTTTGCCAACGGCAAAACGCTCACGGCGAAGGCCGAAGCCGCTGATGGATCGGTCAAGGAGTTCCAAGTCCAGGTCCGCCTCGATACGCCCACCGAAGCCGACTACTACCGCCACGGCGGTGTGCTGCCCTACGTTCTGCGCGGGCTCATCAACGGCTAAAGGATCGTCAGCTGAAGGTCGCGCTGCCCAAGGGTTCGCCCTTGGGCGTCGACCACTTCCACCGTCAGCGTGCGGCGGCCCGGCGGAGCGTTGACCTCGGCGTGCCACCGTTCACCGCTCCGCCAGGTGGTCTGCACACGGCCGTCAATCAAAAAGATGCAGGTGGCGGAGCTGGGCAGGTACTCGTCGATGCGGACCACGGAGCCCGACCGAATGCGCGCGCTGGCGCCCACCACTCGCC
>JBGSIR010000486.1:0-2165 GCA_041742415.1 Fimbriimonadaceae bacterium
GCGCTGGTGCTGGGCGCGGTCCACCGCACCGGCCCAATCCTCTGGTCAATCCCCTATTCAGCCAGCCTCACCATCCGGCAGTTTGGGCTCATCAGCTTCCTGGCGGCGGTCGGGCTTCGCTCCGGCGATGCCTTCGTGCAGGCGATGGCTTCGGGCCAGGGGCTGCCGCTCTTCTTGACGGGCGCAGGCCTCACTTTTGCCTCGGCCATGGCGTTTCTCCTCACGGCGCAGGCGGTCACCAAGCTCTCTTCGGGAACCCTGATGGGCATGGTGAGCGGGGTTCACACTCAGCCCGCCGCGCTCGGCTTTGCCCAGGGCCGAAGGCAGGATGAGGAGCCGAGCCTGGGCTATGCGGCGGTGTTTCCGCTGGCGACTCTCGTCAAGATCGTGGCCGCGCAGATCCTTCTTCAGTCGCTTGGCTCAGGCTGAGGCCGGGGAAGGCAAGCGGCTCCGCTGCGGCCTCATCCCAGCCTTCCTCTTCGGGCAGCCAATACTTGACCCTTGAGGCGGCAAGGCCTCGGTCTCGGTCCACCCGCTTCAGACCGCTCTCGTCACGCGGCGGGAGGCGAAGCGAGGCGGCCAGGAAGAGGGATTGGCTCTTGTTGAGCCGGCCCGGCGTGATGTTGAAGTACCGCTTGGCGGCGGCTTTGGCGCCATAGGAGCCATAGCCAAAGTCCACCACTTCCAGATAGCACTCCAGGATCTCGTCCTTGCTCCAGCGGCCCTCCAGCTCCAGCGTCAAAAAGTACTCACGCACCTTGCGGTTCCAGGTGCGCTCAAAGGGCAAAAAGAGGTTTTTGGCGAGCTGCTGGGTGATGGTGCTGCCTCCCATCACGACGCGGCCTTCCTGGCTGTTGCGCATGGCGGCCTGCCACACGGAGCTCCACTCGACGCCGTGATGCTGACGAAATCGTCCGTCCTCCATGGCGACAACGGCGGTTTTCAGGGCAGGCGAGGCGCCCGACTTTCGCTCGCACGGAATGCCGCCCGCGAATTGGCGGTTCACCTCCTCTTTGGCCCACACCCTTCCGGCAATCCAAATGGCAATGCCGGAGACAAATGCGACGGCGAGGATCGGAGCGATGCTCTTTTTGGCGGCGCGAACGCGTCGGCGGCGGCTCTTCGCTTTGCGTTCGGGCATGCGGCCAGTCTTCCCTGTCGGGCGGGCGCTGGGGGGACTTTTCCCCCCAGAAAGAGACTAGATCAGGCTTTGCGAGCGCGCCGAACTGCGAAAAGTCCACCCAAGCCCAATGCCGCCATGATGCCTGGCTCGGGGACGGCCTCAATCTTCACTTCGTCGAGCCATGCACCGAAGTTGTCGGCTCCTCCATTCTCGAAAGCAAGCTTTGAGGAGGTGTTGGAAACCGGTGTGAAGTTGAATCCGAATTCGGTCCACGGATCATTGGCGCCGATCACATAGTCCTGCTGGAGGCCGGCAAATCGAACTGCCACGGCATCCGACGAGGCGTTGCGCTGGTTGCCGGCGAGCTGGAAGGAGACGCGATACTCCTGACCCGCGCTTAGTCCAAAAGAGGTTTTTGTTGCAAAGACCCCTGGGTTGGCGGATGAGCCGTCTAGATCAACAATGGCGCCTGCACCGCCGAAGCCGGACCAAAGATCGACGGTGCCGTCGGTGACATCCCAATTGTCAAAGGTCGTGTAATTGGCTCGGTTCGGGCCAGGAGTTTGAGAGTCGAAGTTGTCGAAGAAAATGGTCTGCGCCGAAGCGGCTGCGCCCAGTGAGGCCAGGAGGCTGCAAAGAATTGCCCGCATAGAACCTACTATAGCCGTCCAAATCCTTGGAACTTTGCCTGCTTCGCGGAAGTCCAGCAGTTTTACCTGGGGGCGCGTGCATCTTCACCCAAGGCATTGATGCCCCCAAACTCTGTTTGGCCGATGGATTACGATGGCCCTGACGCGGGACACCACGCCAGCGGCGTGGGAGTGGCTATGGGCAACTCTCAACTTGCAGGCGCTGTTGGCCGAAAGCAGGGCGATGATTGCGATCATCACCAGCAGTTCGACCAGCGACAAGCGCCTCAGCATTGCTGCCTCATGGCCCGGCGGGCTAGATGATGGACGCTCGCACGGCCTGCTCGTCGGCGGGAACGGGGGCGGGGCGGCCGATCATCCATCCCTGCACCAGCTCGATGCCGGCGTCGCGG
>JBGSIR010000487.1:0-12703 GCA_041742415.1 Fimbriimonadaceae bacterium
TTGCGGATATCCTTGGCTTTTCCGGTATTCATCCAAAGATAAGAGATGTCGTCCATCGGCTGCTTCGCATTGTTGACCACTTTGTAGGTGACCCCTTCCACGCCCCAGTAGAACAGAAGGGAGGCTTCTTCGGTGCCATAGCACCAGTCGATGAACTTCAACAAGGTGTCAAAATTCGCTTTCTTTTCTGAAGTTTTCGGGATGATGATCTGGTACTCGCCCTTGGCAGCCCGTACGCCGATATCGCCTTTAGGACCGGACGGAGGGATGATCATCTCGAACTTGAAGTTGGCTCCAACGGTTTTGGCACCGAACTCATTCCATTCGACCACTTCGTTGTAGTTTGCGGCCGAGAAGAACGCCTGCCCGGTCGTCAGCTTCGCGACCACCTGGTCGCCGCTGATCGTAAAGGTCTGGGGATCATACAAACCGGACTTGACAAGGTCGGACATGAATCTCAAGTATTCACGGTATTCCTTGGAGGAACCGTTGAAAATCCACTTGGACGAAGCGGCATCAAAGTAGGTCCAGTCGCCGGAGCTCCATGCACCGAACTGGCATCCCCACGTGGGGCCCCAGAAGTTGTTGGCCTTGCCGTTCCATTTGTCTGTCCATACGGTCGCGGTCCCGGTTTTTGCCTTAATGGCCTGCAAAAACGCTTTCATCTGTGTATAATCGGTCGGAACGACGAGATTGTTCGCTTTCACGATGTCCGAACGGACGGCGAACCCGTACTGCAGCCACGGGACTTCATTGAGCGAACGCAGTTCGTACCATTTACCATCGGGATATGTCGAGGTCTGTTTCACTTCTTCGTCCATGCCCCAGGCTTTGAACTTGCTCATATAGTTCGGCAGTTTGGCAGTATAGTCACTGATGGCCACGAGGGTGTTTCCGGCGACAAACTGAGGCAAGGCGCCCTGGCGGGCAATGCGCGCGGCCCGGGCGTGATGTAAGCTCGGCGAATGCAGGTGATCCCCACCTCGGTTCGGCTCGACGATGAGCAGCACCGCGCCAACCGCCAGGCCGCCGAAGCACTTTTGACCGAGCACCGCGCAAAGGCAGCTCAGGTGATGCTGGGCGGAGGCGAAGACGCCGTGGCCAAGCACCGCAAGCGCGGCAAGCTCACCGCCCGCGAAAGGGTCGATGCGCTCATCGACGAGGGGTCTCCGTTCCTTGAGTTGTCCACGTTTGCAGCGGACGGCATGTACAAAGGGGCCGCGCCGGGGGCGGGCATCGTCACGGGGATCGGCCGCATTCATGGCCGCGAATGCATAATCGTGGCCAACGACGCCACCGTGAAGGGCGGCACCTACTTCCCCATGACGGTGAAGAAGCACCTCCGCGCCCAGGAAATTGCGCTGGAGAACCGGCTTCCCTGCCTCTATCTGGTGGATTCCGGCGGGGCGTTTCTGCCTCTGCAGAGCGAAGTCTTTCCCGATAAGGATCACTTTGGCCGCATTTTCTATAACCAAGCTCGGCTGAGCGCGGCGGGCATTCCACAGCTTGCGGCGGTCATGGGCTCATGCACCGCCGGCGGCGCCTATGTGCCCGCTATGAGCGACGAAGCCGTGATCTTGAAAGGCAACGGCACCATCTTTTTGGGCGGACCGCCGCTGGTGAAAGCGGCTACGGGCGAAGTGGTGACGGCCGAAGACCTCGGCGGCGCCGACGTGCACACTCGCCTGAGCGGCGTGGCCGACCATATGGCCGAAGACGACCTGCACGCCCTCCAGCTCCTGCGCGACGCCGTGGCCACCCTGCCCGGGCGAAAGCTGGGCGAAGGCTGGTCGCCCGGTCAGGCAGCCGAAGAGCCCCATCACCCTTCCGAAGACCTCGCCGCCCTCGTTCCCAGCGACCCCAAGCAGCCGCTGAATATGCGTGAAGTTTTGGCGCGAATCTTGGACGGATCGGCCTTCCACGAGTTCAAGCCCCGCTATGGCCAGACCCTAATCTGCGGCTTTGCCAAGATCTGCGGCCATCCGGTCGGCATCCTTGCCAACGACGGCATCCTCTTCAGCGAGTCGGCCCTGAAGGGCGCCCACTTCATTGAGCTGTGCGCTCAGCGGCGTGTTCCGCTCGTCTTTCTGCAGGACATCACGGGCTTCATGGTGGGCCGGCGCTATGAGAATGAGGGCATCGCCAAAAACGGCGCCAAGCTCGTCACCGCCGTCTCCACCTTTGCCGGGCCTAAGTTCACGGTCATCATCAACGGCTCTTATGGTGCAGGCAACTACGGCATGTGCGGCCGCGCCTTCCAGCCAAATCTGCTCTTTATGTGGCCCAATGCCCGCATCTCGGTGATGGGCGGCGAGCAGGCGGCCAACGTGCTGCTCCGTGTGAAGCAGGACCAGCTTGAGGCGATGGGTGAAGAGATGAGCCAGGAGGAATGCGACAAGTTTCGCCAGCCGATCTTGGACAAATACGCCGAAGAGTCTTCGGCCTACTTCTCATCGGCGAGGCTGTGGGATGACGGCATCATCGAGCCTGCCGACACGCGCCGCGTGCTGGGCTTGGCCATTGCCGCCAGCCAAAACGCCCCGTTCCCCGCTCCCGGCTTCAGCCTCTTCCGCATGTAGGCGCGGGGACCATTGGCCGGGGAAAATGGCTGCCGAAGCAACAGTTTCCCCGGCGATGCGCCTAGAATACAAATAGTCAAAGTTGACCTCCGCTTGACCGCCCCCAGCAGTGGTGCGGAACGGGAGCCATGAAGGCCCCGCCTTCTTTCGGGCAATCGAAAGAAATCAAGAACACACCAAGGAGAGATCACACATGATGACCCCCAAACGGCGCAGCCTTCGGCTGGGCGCGGTGGCTGCGGCCCCTTCGCTCGCTGGCCGGCTGATTGCCGAATCCGCTCTCAACTCGCTTCGGGCCTTCGAAAGGATGCTCGCAGGCGGCGTGGAGCCCCTCATCAACGACCGTCGGCCCCGCTAACCGGGCGCCGACTCCGAGCGGTCTTCGGGCCGCTCGGCCAATTCTTCCACCCACCGAGGCTCGCCATCTGCAGGCAGGAAGCCGATGCCACGCAGAACGTGCTCGGCCAGGAACGGAATGAGCCGCAGGTTTCCGATATGGCCGTCGGTGAAAACCGAAAGAGCCACCCGTCGGCCATCCTCCCGCCAGATCACTGCTGCGTCGTGCCGCACCTGATAGGCCGATCCCGCCTTGGAAAACAGGCGATAGCCCCCTTCGGGCATGGCCCGGCCAACGTAGGTTCGGGTTTGGCTGTCGCGCTCGGTGAGGCTGCGTTCTAGAATTCCGTTCATCCAGGCGGTCTGCTCCGGCGAAGCCACAAGCCCCTGGGTGATGCCCGCCATGAGCTGCGCCGAAGCAGCCGCCGTGGCCATGTTTCGCAGCTCAAAGTTCGGCCCATAGCCCGCCCGCTCCCGGCCATAGGGGCCCTCATTCCAGGTTTTTTGGCAGGCATTCACACCCGCAATCCCGATCTCGCCCAGCCATCGATTCACGGCCTGGCGGCGGTCCATCCAGTCGGCCATATCTGCCGAGGGCAGCTCGGGGCCGCCGGTGGTTTGGGTGATGAGGTCGAGCACCGCTCCGGTGGCATCGTTGGAGCTGTCGCGGATCATGTCGGAAAACGCCCGCTCATCCTCTTCGCTCAACGGTCGGGGATGGGCTCCGGCATAGGCCAAGTAGTACGCCTTGACCACGCTGGCGGGATAAATGCGCCATTCCGGCCGATAACCGCCTCGTCGCCACCCCTCGGGCTCCAGCTCAATGATGCTGATGCTGATTTGGCCCGAGGTCAGGCCGGAATCGGAAAACTGGCGGACTGCCGCCACCACGGCGGCCTCGGCGGCGGCGTCCAGGCGCATGTCCGGCAGAATGGCGGGCCACAACATGCCAGGAGGCATACCCGATCGGCGCCACAATGGGCCTCGTGATTCAAGCTGAAGGGATCTCCAAGGCCTTCAAACACCCCAAGCTGGGCAAGGTGGACGCCTTGAAGGGCGCCAGCTTTTCGGCCCAGCCCGGCCAGGTGAGCGCGCTGCTAGGCGTGAACGGGGCGGGCAAAACAACCATGCTGCGCATCCTGGCCACGATTCTGCAGGCCGATGAAGGCCGCGCGGTCGTGGCGGGCTACGACGTGGCAACCCACCCGCACATGGTGCGCAAATCCATCGGATTCCTCAGCAACTCCGCCGCCCTCTATGGCCGGCTCAAGCCCGCCGAATGCCTGGAATACTTCGGCGGATTTCACGGCCTGGAGGGCCAGACGCTGAAGACAGCGGTGAGCCGGGCCATGGACCGTCTGGACATTGGCCCTTTTGCCGACAAGGTGTGCGACCAGCTCTCCACCGGCCAAAAGCAGCGCGTCTCCATCGCCCGCGCCATCCTGCACGACCCGCCCGTGCTCTTTTTTGATGAGCCCACCAACGGGCTGGACATTGTGACCGCGCAGACGGTGATGGAGTTTGTGGAGGAGGCCCGCGACATGGGCAAAACGGTGGTCTACAGCACCCACATCATGAGCGAAGTGGAGCGGCTTTGCGACGTGATCTCAGTGATTCATGAGGGCTGCATCAACGACACAGGCACCCTGGCCGAGCTCTTGGAGCGGCGCGCGGCGCCCAGCCTGGAGAAGGCCTTTTTGAACATCGTCGGCTACCAAAGCCAGGAGGGCGCGGCGTGAAAAACATCCTTCTCGTGGTGAAAAAGGAGTGGCGCGAGACCCTGCGCGACCGCCGCGTGCTCATCGGCGCCTTCGTCATGCCGATGGTGCTGGTCTTTGTGATGATGACCGCCTTCGGCAACCTGCAGGACGTGATGGAAAAGCGCCCGGAGCTGAAGATTGGCCTGGGCGAGGCCCCTGCGGGGCTCACCGAAGCCCTGGGCAAAGAGGTGAAGGTCGAGAACTCAGCCGACCAAGAATCAGCCGTTGCAGCCGTGCGCAAGGGCACATTGGGCGCCTACGTCACCGCGCAGCCCGACGGCCAGGCGGGCATCTATTTCGACAGCTCGCGGCCCCTCTCCATGGCCGCCGCCAGCGTGGTGCAGCGCGGCCTGGAGGAGATTCGGCGGGGCGATCTGCGGCGGGAGCTGGCCGACGCTGGCCGCCCCGCCGAGCTCGCCGAGCCCTATCCTTCGGCGCGCATCGATGTTTCCGAGGCTCAAGCGGGCGGGTCGCTGCTGGTGATGCTGCTTCCTTATCTTGTTGTTCTGTGGACTTTCTACAGCGGCATGAGCGCGGCCAGCGACCTCGTGGCGGGCGAGAAGGAGCGCGGCACGCTGGAGACCCTGCTCGCCTCCCCTATCAGCCGCACCGAAGCCGCCGTCGGCAAGCTCATTTCGCTCTCTCTGCTTTGCCTTGCGGGCGGTTTGGCAACCCTGGCGGCGATGCTGGTGGCGGCGCCTTTGGCCCTGGCCAGCGAAGGCAGCTCGCCCCCCACCTTTGGCGCGATTTTGACGCTGGCGGCGCTCCTTGTGCCGCTCGCGCTGCTCTTCAGCAGTGTGCTTCTGGTGGTGAGCTCGGCGGCGAAATCGATGCGCGAAGCGCAGACCTACCTTTCGATGGTCAGCGTGGTGGTGCTCGTGCCCGCCATCGCCAGCCAGTTCATCGGCATCACCGGCCAAGACCAGGCGGCCTGGGTGACTTGGACGCCGATTCTGAACACGGCAGTGGCCATCGGCCAGGCGCTTCGTGGCCAGCTTGAAGGCAGCCTTGCGCTGAAGGCGGCCCTCACCAGCTTGGCTCCGGCCATCGTTTTTGCCTGGATGGCCGTGCGAATGTTTCAGCGGGAAGGCATTCTCAAGCGGAGCTGAGCGGGGCTAGCGTCCAGGAATCGGCTGGCCGCCGGGGATTCCTTGCGGCTGGCTGGCGTCCTCGACGACTTCATAGCCCTCTGCCTTGAACCTTTCCTGCTCGCTGGCGGGGAGGGTGTCGAAGACATGCTTTGGAATGATCTTGGGCGCTTCCTGCGGCGCGGCGATCGGCGCTGGCTCGCACCCGTAGCCTGTGCCAAGCGCGCAAAGGAGGGCGAGAGTCGCCAAGCGCTTCACGAGCCGGCCTCGGCTTGGCCTGGAATGCCTTTGGGCAGCTCAACGTTCTCTTCCACCTTGATTCCCTGCTCCTGCAAAGCCCTTTGTTCTTCAGGAGACATCGTGTCATAAATGTATTTGGGAATCACTTTGGGCGGAGGGTTGGGGTTTGCAAAGTCCGGCTGCTCTCCGGCAAAAATTCCGACAGCGACGATGGCGCCGATTCCGGCGGCAATGGCGGCGATAACCGCCCACTTGGGCATCTTTTGCTTCATGTGAAAAAAGCCCGGCTTGCGTTTTCAGCAAGCCGGGCAGGGTCTGGGCCAGGATTATTGGCCAGGCAGTCTGCAGTCGTTAGCGTTCGGCGCGAACGGGTCGGCGTCCAGGCAGACACCTCTGAGAGTCGTGTCCACCGGCTGACCAGCGGCGCGGCGCTGCTCATAGCCCGGGAAGAGATATCCCTTGCCATGGTTCTTCACGTGGCCGTCGGCAAACACGTAGTTTGCCTGGTTGCGGTTGGTGAAGTCGATGCCGCTGGTGTACTGAAAGGCCGCGCGGGTCTCTCCGTTCCAGGCGACGGGATCGTCATTGGCAAGGGTATTGGCCGAGCGGGCCCACCACACGCCGCACTCCTGAGAAGCGGCGCCGATCCACCAGTTGCACTCAAGCGGAGCGGTGTCTCGCTGCTCGGTGACCAAGATGGTTCCAGCCGGCTCGGGAAGCTGGGTCTGGCTCTTGCTGTACCAGCCATAGTCATTTCCGTCCCAGGTGTTGACTCCCGCCCAGCCTGGAATGACGTTGCCCGCCACTCGGAAGGATCGCTTGGCGCTGGGGTTGCCGGCGTTGCGCCAGTAGGCCGGGGTGCGGTCGAAAGGCGACTCGAAGAGTTGAAGGTTCTTCATGTAGGGGAAGATAACCGTGTCCCAGCCCGGGCAGCCAAAGGCCGGCGTGCAGGCTCCGGTGCCCCAAGAGGCGCCGTTGCCATTCATGGTTCCCGCCATTGAATACTTGTCATCGTAGTCAGCGGTGTAGAGCGTCATCGCCGTGCTGATCTGCTTCATATTGCTGACCACGGTGATGTTTTTGGCGGCAGCCTTCGCCTGAGCAAAGACCGGGAAGAGGATTGCCGCCAGAATCGCGATAATCGCGATGACGACAAGAAGTTCAATGAGCGTGAATGCCTGATTGCGTCGCATGATTGTCCACCTTTGGACTGCTTGTTGAGCCCCGCACAACAAGGCGGGGCTCAAATCGTGTTGAATAGGCCTCTTCGCCGCGAATGAGGCGGGCGAGGGCTCTAACCGCGCTGCGGGCGATTTCGCCCACAGGCTGCTGGATGGTTGTGAGGGGGGGGAGAGAAGCCCGAGCGTGCGAAGAGTCGTCGAAGCCAATGACCGAGATGTCGACTGGCACGGAAACGCCGTCCTCGTGAAGGCGATGAACAAAGCCCACAGCGGCTTCGTCGTTTGATCCGAAGACTGCCGTGGGCCACTCCTTTTGGACCAGAAGGCGCTCCGCGGCATCGCGCCCCCCGGGTTGGGTGAAGTCTCCGGGCAGAATCCACTCGGGCCGAAGCTCAAGATTCAGCTCTCGAGCGAACTGAACCATGGCGGCATCACGCTCCAGACCATCCGCCAGACCGCTCCCTCCGCGAATATAACCTACGGAGTTGTGGCCCAAGTCCGCCAAATGTTGGAGAGCCATCTTGACCCCGACCGCATTGTCCACAATGGCGTTCACAGTCTCTGTTCCAGGGTCGCCGGAGATCGTTACATGGGGAAATTTGTGCGCCCGGAGCTCAGCAACGGCCTGAGAGCCCGCGGGTGGACTGATAAACAGAATGCCGTCAGCCCTCCCATCGAGCAGCTCGTCGAGCCTTCCCTTTTCTCGGCGCATATCCACTTGTGAGAAGATAAGGACATCCAGGCCTTCGTCTTCACACTCGTTGAGAACTCCGTTCAGTGCGTTGTACTGAAAGAAGCTCATGTAAAAGTCAGCCATGCTGCGCTCGGCGGCGACTCCAATCGTATGAGAGCGCCCCTGCTTCAGCGAGCGGGCCACTCGGTTGGGGCGGTAGCCAAGGTCGATCGCTGCCTGTCGTACACGCTCCTTCACCTCCGGTGTCACTTGGCGAGGGCCGTCGTTCAGCGCATAGCTCACCGTGCTTACCGAGATGTTCAGCCTGCGGGCAATGTCCTTTATCGTGGCCATTTCGACTCCTGTGAAACGTTTCGCTTCCGTGGTATAGCAATGGGGATTCGATCCAGAAGCATTCTCTGTCGCCTACTTGACCCGAATCGGGAAGTTAGCCGTCCCGGCCCGCCCCGTTCCGTCACGCACGGTCACGTAGATGCGGAACTGCCCTGGCCCGGGCAGGTCAAAGTCCAGCGAGGCGCCGCCCGGGCGAGTCCAAAGAACTCCCGGAGCCTGCTCGCCTTCGCCAGCGTATTTCATTTCCTTGACTTCCTCTTTCAGCACCCAAGTGTAGGTGAGCGGGTCGCCGTCGGGGTCTGAAGCGATGACCTTGGCCGACCGCTTAAGGCCCTCGCCGCTCACCGTGAGAGGAGACGTGAGCGGAGCCCTTTGGGCGGGCTCTTTGCCGGTCCAAAACCGCTTCATCACGTCCAGCATTTCGGTCTTTTCGCCGGTCGGGAGCATCATTCCGAACCAAGTCGGGGTGGCCTCCTGCTTGTTGCCCCACAAAAAGGCAAAGCTGCCGACACACCAGCCCTTGGCCGCCTTCACTCCGCCTTCAAACGAAACTTTGTAGTGCTCTGCCTTTTGCGAGCTGGAGCCTTCGACCGGCGCGCCCCATTCGGTGCTGGGAACTTCCCAAGGTCCGGGCGGGCCAAATTCGGTCACCACATAGGGCTTCGTCCAGCCCGTCGCCTTAAGCCTTTCCGGAATCGACCGAAGGCCGCCGTAGCTGTTGATGCCTAGAATGTCGATGCTCGGCGCATATTTGATGATGTTCTCCACCTTGCCGCCGCCAATATCGGCCGTCACGGTCGACACGGGGTGGTTGGGGTCCAGCCGCTTCACCATCTGGGCCAGGTCCTCTACATGCCGCCAAAGCTCGGGAGTGTCGTTTCCGTTCACCTCCATTTCATTGCCCAGGCCCCACATGATCACTGCCGGGTGATCCTTATAGGCCAGCACCGCCTGGCGCACCCGCTGCTTTTGAGCGGCCAAATCGGCGGGGTTGGAATAGCTGAAGCCACCGCCACCGGGGGCGCGGTGCATGAGCCAGATGCCGACCATCACGCCGAGCCCGTTGTCATGCGCGTCGGACAGAATTTGGTCGATATTGTCGGCGCCCCAGGTTCGAATCGCGTTGCCGCCGCTCTCCTTGAGCAGCTTCAGCCGACGGTCGCCCCCGGCTCCAGCGATGGTGAACGGCTCGCCGCCCCGCAGGAGGCCCCAGCCCTCGTCCGTTTTCACGATCTCCACCTTGATCGGCCCCTGTGCCGCCAGGGCAGGGCTGAACCCAGAAATCGCCATCGCCGCCAATGCGCTCAACATGACAAGCATTTCAACGCATAGGACTTGCGAAACGTTTCACACCACCTTCAGCCCTCGGCGGGGACGGCTTCGTGCCAAACTCAATCCCATGTGCGGCATCGCCGGATACATTGGCCCCCGCAACGCGGTCGAGGTCGTTTTTGATCAGCTCAAGAGGCTCGAATACCGCGGCTACGATTCTGCGGGCGTCGCCTTTTTGAAGGGCAGCGAGATCGGCATTCTCAAGCGCGCCGGAAAGATCAAGGGCCTGGGCGAGCTGCTCAAAGAAGCGAAGCCGGAATCGAGCCTGGCCATCGCGCACAGCCGATGGGCCACCCACGGCGCCCCGACCGACCTGAACGCCCACCCGCACTACGACCAGTACGCCCACATCGCGATCATCCACAACGGGATCATCGAAAACTTTATGGAGCTGAAGGAGGAGCTGGCAAAATCGGGCCACACCTTCCAAAGCGAGACCGACACCGAGGTGGCCGCTCACGTCATCGGCGAGGAATTTGACAAAAGCGGAGACCTGCTGACGGCCGTGCGGCTCGCCATGAAGAGAATGCGCGGCGCGTTTGGCTTTGTCGTCATCGCCAAAGACCGTCCGGATGAGTTTGTGGCCGCCCGCAACGCCAGCCCGTTGGTCATCGGCCTGGGCGAGGGCGAAAACATGGTGGCCAGCGATATTCCGGCGCTGCTTCCCTACACCCGCCGAGTGGTGATTCTTGAAAACGATCGCCTGGCCCACATCACCCGCGATTCGGTGAAAGTTTTCACGCTGGATGGCCGCGAAGAGGCCTACGAAGTCGAGGACATTGACTGGGACATCTCCGCTGCCGAAAAGGGCGGCTATGAGCACTTCATGCTCAAGGAGATTCACGAGCAGCCCGATGTGATTCATCAAGCCTTGGTGGGCCGCATCGAGCCCGATGGCCGGGTGCGGCTGGAGAATCTCTTCAGCGAGCACGTGTGGCAGGAAATCGACCGCATCAACATCATTGCCTGCGGCACGGCCTATCACGCCGGGCTCATGGGCAAGGCGCTGTTTGAGTCCATGCTCCGGCTTCCCACCGACGTCTTCTACTCCAGCGAGTTCCGCTACAGCGACCCGCTGCTTTCGCCGCGCTCTTTGGCGGTCTTTATCTCGCAGTCGGGCGAAACGGCGGATTCGCTTGCCGCTCTTCGCCTGTGCAAAAAGCACCGCATTCGAACTCTGGGCATCATCAACGTTGTCGGAAGCTCGATCGCCCGAGAGTGCGACCGAGTGGTCTACACACAGGCCGGCCCGGAGATCAGCGTGGCCAGCACAAAGGCCTACACCGCGCAAACTGTTGTGCTGATGCTTCTGGCGCTGCACATTGCGCAGGTGCGGGAAATGCCGGGCGTGAGGATTGGCGAAATGGTCGGTGAGCTTCGACGACTGGGAGACATGGCCACCGAAGTCCTGGCCACCGAGGCCCAGATCAAGAAGCTCTCTTATGAGCTGGCTGACAAGACAAAGCTCGTCTTCTTCTTGGGCCGCAACGCCGACGCCGCTGTCGCGCTTGAGGGCGCGCTTAAGCTGAAGGAAATCGCCTACATCCCCACCCAGGAATGCCCGGCGGGTGAGATGAAGCATGGTCCGCTGGCCCTGGTCGAAAAAGATGTTCTTTGCGTCTTTGGAGCCACCGACGCCGACGTGCGCGACAAGCTGCTCTCCAACATCAAGGAGATTCAGGCGCGCGGCGGGCACGTGCTGGCGCTTACTTCAGAAGATGACACTTCTCTGGACAATGTGGCCGAGGAAGTTGTGAAGGTTCCGGCCTGCTCTTCGGCCTACCTGAGGGCGGTGCTCAGCGCCATTCCGCTCCAGCTCCTGAGCTACTACATGGCGTTGGCTCTGGGCCACGAGATCGACCAGCCGCGCAACCTGGCGAAGTCGGTCACGGTCGAATAATGCGCTGAGGGGCCGAAGATTCGGCCCCTCAAACCGGGCTCAGAGGCCCTTGGTCCAGTCGCGCTCGTGGCGCGCCCGCATGGCGTCGGCTTCTGCGTCGTTCGTGATTCGCTCGCGCTTGGCGTCCCACATCAGCTCTCGGCCTCCGAGCCGAAGCGAGATGTTCGCCAAGTGGCACACGGTGGCCGACCGATGGCCGACCTCGGCGCTGCAGATCGGCGCTCGGCGTTCGCGCATGCAGTCGATCCAGTCCTGCATATGATCCACGCTTCGGCCCACGCGCGGGGCGCTGTCCGGCAGCGGCGAGGTGAGAATGTTCTCGGCCGAAGCCTTGATGTCGCCTCTTGTCACAAAGATCCAGCCGTCGTCGCCGATGAACTTCACCCCGTTGGGCTCGGCGTTCGTGCTGATCACTTCCACGTCATTGGGATACTTCATGGTCACCCGGAACGAGGGGAAAGTGGTGTAGCTGTGACGGCCAATGTTGGGCTGCGGAGCGCCTTCTGCGTACAGGCTCAGCGGACCAGAGTTGTCCATATCGAGGCCCCACTGCATGATGTCGTGGTGGTGGGCGCCCCAGTCGGTGAGCATGCCTCCGCTGTACTCCATCCACCAGCGAAAGTCGCCATGGGTGCGCTGCTTGATGTATTCGGCGGCGGGCGCCGGGCCAAGCCACATGTTCCAATCCAGGTTGTCCGGCGCAGCCTCAGCGGTGAAGGGGCCGCCCGTCGGTCCGCCCGGCAGTCCGCAGATCACCTGCTTGATGCGGCCCACGCGGCCATTTCGCACGAGGTCGACGGCCTGCTGGAACCGGCCATCGGAGCGCTGCTGCGAACCGGTTTGAAGAACACCGCGCGACCGTCGAACGGCTTCGCGGATGCGGACGCCCTCGTCAATGGTGAGCGTGAGCGGCTTCTCGCAGTAAACATCCTTCCCTGCCATCAAGGCGGCGACGGCGATTTGGCAGTGCCAGTGGTCGGGCGTGCCGATGATGACGGCGTCCAGACCGGGATGCTCCAGAAGCTCGCGGTAGTCGGTGTAGGCGGTGGATTCGGCGTGGTTTTGTTTAGAGTCCCACAGGTGAACCTTGTCCACATCGCACACCGCAACGATCTTCATATTCGGCTTGGTGCTGCACCAATAGGCCACACCCGCGCCCTGCCGATAGCCCCCGAGCTTGCCTCCGGGGCCGATGAGGCCGACGTTGATCGTGTCGTTCGGACCTTTCTTGGGGCGGGCCCCCATAGAAAAGCTGTCTTC
>JBGSIR010000488.1:0-3562 GCA_041742415.1 Fimbriimonadaceae bacterium
TCCACCTCAAGGTGGACACCGGACTCAACCGCTTCGGCGCCAAGCCCCACCAGGCGGTGGAGCGGGCCGCCTCGATCATGCGCCTGCCGGGAATCGAGCTGGCCGGCCTGAGCCAGCACTTTATCGACAGCGCCACGCGGCCGGACCTTTCCGCCCAGCAGTGGAGCCAGTTCCGCCAAGTGGTGGAGAGCTGCCGTGCAGTGGGCTTTGTCGGCATGGCGCATGGCGCCAACAGCGCCGCCGCGCTGCGCATTCCTGAATCAAGACAAGACCTGGTCCGCGTCGGGCTTGCGGCGTATGGCGTAGACCCTCATGGGCTGCTTCAGGGCGCCGCCGAACCGGTGATGCGGATGAGAGCACGGGTGCTCTCTCTCCGTCGTGCCGAGGCGGGCGAGACGGTGGGCTACAACGCCACGCATACTCTGGAGCGAGCCGCGACCATCGCCACGCTCGGCGCCGGATATGGCGACGGCATCCCCCGCGCCATGAGCAGCAAGGGATATGTGGAGGCCCACGGTCAGCGTCTGCCCATCGTGGGCCTCATCTGCATGGACCAGATGATGATTGACGCCACCGCCTCCCCTGGGCTCGAGCTGGGCGACGCCGTGGAGATCTTTGGCGAGCGCATCTCGGCCAGCGAGTGCGCCCAGTGGGCGGGCACGAACAGCCACGAGATTCTCACCCGCATCATGCCGCGCGCGCCGCGCCGCTATCTTCAATAGCTCTTGGCAAAGACCACGCGCCGCGCGCTCGGGGCGCCCGTCAGCACGCACTTTCCGGGCTCTTCATCACCGGGGTTCAGCGGAGGCTGGGGCATGCACCGAATGGTGGCTTTGGTCTCTTCAACGATGCGAGCCTCGGTCTCGGGCGTGCCGTCCCAATGGGCCAGCACAAATCCGCCGCCGCCTTCGCCGTCAAAGCATTTCTTGAACTCTTCCCAGGTTTCCACGCGCTTGGTGTGGGCTTCGCGGTGGGCCAGGGCGCGGGCGAAAAGGGCTTCGTTGATTTCGTCCAGCCCGGCGGCCACGGCCTGCGCCACATCAGCCAGGGCCACTTCCTTCTTGTCTCCGCCCAGGCGGGAGGCCAGCAGGCAGTGGCCGGCCTCCAGGTCGCGCGGACCCAGCTCGATGCGAAGGCAGGCGCCCTTCAGCTCCCATTCGTTGAACTTGAAGCCCGGCGAAAGCTTGTCGCGGTCGTCCAACTTCACGCGGATGGGATGGTCCATCCAAACGGTCTTTTTGAGTTCGGCCTCCAGCTCGCGGCACTTGGCCGTGGCGGCCTCCAGCCCCTCTCCACGCCCAATCGGCACGATGACCACCTGCACCGGCGCCACTCGCGGCGGGGCGACGAGGCCCTGGTCGTCGGAGTGGCTCATGATGAGCATGCCCACCATGCGCGTCGAGACGCCCCAACTGGTGGCCCAAACGTGCTCCAGCTTGCCCTCGGCGGTTTGGAAGGTCACGTCAAACGCTTTGGCAAAGCTCTGGCCCAGGTTGTGGCTGGTGCCGGCCTGGATGGCGCGGAGGTCCTGCGTCAGGGCCTCCAGCGTATAGGTGTGGGCGGCGCCGGCAAACTTTTCACTCTCGCTCTTGGGGCCGGTGACCACCGGAACGCGGAGCCAATCCACCATGAAGTCGCGGTAGACGCCCAGCATCCGCAGCGCCTCCTCCTCGGCCTCTGCGGCGGTGGCGTGGGCGGTGTGCCCTTCCTGCCAAAGGAACTCGGCGGTGCGCAAAAAGAGGCGCGGCCGCATTTCCCAGCGCACGACGTTGGCCCATTGGTTGATGAGCAAAGGCAGGTCGCGCCAGCTCTGAATCCAGCCTTTATAGGTGTTCCAGATAATGGTCTCGCTGGTCGGGCGCACGATCAGCTCCTCCTCCAGCTTGGCCTCGGGGTCCACGATGATGCCGTGGTCAGGGTCGGCCTTCAGGCGGTGGTGGGTCACCACGGCGCACTCTTTGGCAAAGCCTTCGATGTGGGCGGCCTCGCGGGCCAGGAAGCTCTTGGGGATGAAGAGCGGAAAATAGGCGTTGACGTGGCCGGTCTCCTTGAACATCCGGTCCAGCGCCCCCTGCATGTGCTCCCACATGGCGTAGCCGTGCGGCTTGATGACCATGCAGCCGCGCACGGCGGAATAGTCAGCCAGGTCGGCCTTCTGGACAATGTCCACGTACCATTGGCTGTAGTTTTCTGCCCGAGGGGTGATTCCTTTGCCGCCGCTCATCCGAGGGGCAATTTTGGCACGGCTAGTTCGCGATCATGGCCCGCCAGGCCTTCTGGGAGATGACTTTGCCAAAACGCGCCAGCCGAACGGTGAAGGTGGCGGGCCCATTGGGCAGCCGGGTGGTGTCCAGGGTCACGTGCCAGTCGCGCTGGTCGCTCTCGGCGGTGTGGAAGCTGCGGTCGTTCACCAAAAAGCGGATGGTGTAGCCCTCCAGGTGGGTGCGGGCCCAGGCGCTCAGGTGCACCGTGCCGCTCATGCGCTCGTTGGGCCGCATCGGCATGGGCCATTCTCCGGCCGCCGGAACCGGCTGCGCATCGCCCTTGCCCTCCTCCTCTTCGGGCAGCAGGGAGAGGAAGTAGGGCTCGGCCACCACCTCTTGATATGCCTTGAGAACTTCCTCGTTCTGGGTCACGGCATAGTTGTTGTTTTGCCGGTGGCTCAGCTCCAGGTTGTTGACATTGAAATAGAAGATCGCCTTGACCCGGGGATACACGCGGGGGAGGGCGCGGTAGAGGCCCAAGATGCAGCCGCGGGCAAACTCGGTCTGGGAGACGCCTTCGAGACTGCTGAAGTGGGTGGCGCCGTACTCCGCAATCATTACCGGCTTGCGGGCGCTGTAGGTGTCATAGACATAGTCCAGCATCTCCACCGGATGGCGGTCCTTGGCGGGCTGGGATTTGTCCTGGTTAAAGTAGGTGACGCTGTACATATTCACCGCCACCCAATCGACATATTCGTCGCCCGGATAGTAGAAGGGAATCGTGCGCTCAGGCGTGGTATAGGGGCACCAGACCATGGCGACATTCGGCGCCAATTCGTGCATCTTTTTCGCCACAAGGCGCCACGTTTCGCGGTAAAGGCTGGGCTTTCCGCCGTACTTCACCCACGTTCCGTTCATTTCGCTGGCGAAGCGCAGAAAGATCTTGGCCCCGCTCTCCTTCATGTTCAGCGCGAGCTCGGTGAGATAGGCGTCATCTTTCACCGCCTCCAGGCCGTCGTTGGGCTCCAGGGCGATATGAACAAGTTTCCCTTCGGAAGCGAGCGACTTCGCCCAGTCCATCGGAAAAGCCGAGCCATAGCCCATGTAGGAAAAGTAGCTGGCGTGCTCCTTGCCCGTGACGCCCTCAAAATAGCCCGGAAGCCGCCGGACCCGGCCCGTGGCGTCGGTGTTCACCATAGGGTTGCTGCTGTCCAGGTCGATATAGGCGCCCAGCAGGCAACCGGTCCGGGGCTCGTGCTTGGCGCCGGTGAAGTTCTTGTCCAGCTCCTGCGCGGTCGGAAGGCGGTCGATGAAGAGCCCCAGCTCGCGCGGAGCGGCCGCCACGGCGAGGGGGGCCA
>JBGSIR010000489.1:0-16850 GCA_041742415.1 Fimbriimonadaceae bacterium
GGAGCGGCATGCCGCATTGATCGGCCTGGCCATCGACGACCTGCGAGCCGCCGAGGAGGCCAGCCGCAGCCCCGTGCCCGACGACCTGCTGGCCGTTCACCTGCAGGCCGCTCACCGCAGGCTCGGCGAAGTGATCGGCGACAGCGTAGGGCCAGACGTGCTCACGCGAATCTTTCGGGAATTCTGCATCGGAAAGTAGGGCCAGCGGAACCTCGCGGGCCGTTGAGACGTTGTAACCCATACGATCAGGTCACCTGAGCGTGGGAGACTCAAAATGCGTTTCGATAAGCTCACAATCAAAGCCCAGGAAGCCATCCAGGCGGCCCAGCGCACTGCGGCAAAGCATCAGCACCAGGCCATCGAGCCTGAGCACCTCTTGGCGGCCTTTGCCGAAGACCCCGAGGGCATCGCCTGGGCGCTGATGGAGAAGATCGGCGCATCGCCCTCCTCTTTGGCCCGCCAGGCAGAAGATGAGCTGGAGTCCCGCGCCAAGGTGAGTGGGGCCGCGCAGCACGGAGCCACTTTTGGCAGCCGCACGACGACGGTCTTCAACAACGCTTTTGCCGAGGCCGACAAGCGGAAGGACTCCTACGTGTCCACCGAACATCTGCTGGCTGGGCTCACCCAAGACAGCGGCTGGACCGGCCGGGCGCTCACCACATCAGGAGTCACGCTGGAGTCGGTGCGGGCGGCCATCGAGTCCATCCGCGCCGGGCGAACCATCGACGACGCCCACGCCGAAGGCAGCCTCCAGGCTCTGGAGAAGTACGGCATCGATCTCACCGAGCGGGCGCGAACGGGCCGGCTCGACCCCGTGATTGGCCGTGACCAGGAGATCCGGCGCGCCATTCAGGTGCTCAGCCGCCGCACAAAGAACAATCCCGTGCTGATTGGCGAGCCCGGCGTGGGCAAAACCGCGATCATCGAAGGGCTGGCCCAGCGCATCATCGCGGGCGACGTGCCGGGGGCGCTGCGGAGCAAGCGGCTCATCAGCCTCGACATGGGGGCTCTGGTGGCGGGCGCCAAGTATCGCGGAGAGTTTGAGGAAAGGCTGAAGGCAGTTCTTGACGAAATCGGCCAAGCGGCCGGCAGCATCATTCTCTTTATAGATGAGCTGCACACCGTGGTGGGCGCGGGCAAAGCCGAGGGCAGCCTGGACGCGGCCAACATGCTCAAGCCCATGCTGGCCCGGGGCGAGCTGCGGCTGATCGGCGCCACAACGCTGAACGAGTATCGCCAGCATATAGAAAAGGACAAGGCTTTGGAGCGCCGCTTCCAGCCCGTGCTGGTGGATGAGCCGACCGTCGAGGAGGCCATTTCCATCCTGCGCGGCCTCAAGGAGCGGTACGAGATTCACCACGGAATCAAGATCAGCGACTCCGCCATCATCAGCGCGGCTACGCTCAGCGACCGGTACATCACTTCGCGCTTTCTGCCCGACAAGGCCATTGATCTTGTAGATGAAGCAGCCAGCCGACTGAAGATCGAAATCGACAGCGTTCCGCAGGAGCTCGATGTGGTGGAGCGGCAGATGCGCCAGCTCGAAATCGACCGCGAGGCCCTGAAGAAGGAGACCGACCCGGCCAGCAAGGAGAGGCTGGAAGCGGCCGAGCGAAAGCTGGCCGAATTGGGCGAATCAGCCTCGGCCATGCGCTCACGGTATGAGGAGGAGAAAGGCGCCATCGCCCGCCTCCAGACCGTGAAGGAAAAGATCGAAGAGCAGCGCACGCTTCTGGCTCAAGCCGAGCGAGACGCCGACTGGGGCCGGGCTGCGGAGATTCAGCACGGCGTGATTCCGCGCCTCGAAGCCGAGCTGGAGGAAGAGGCCAATCGACTGGAAAGCCGCAAAGGAGGCTCCCGCCTGCTGAAGGAGGTCGTGGACTCCGAGGACATCGCCGAGGTCGTGAGCCGCTGGACCGGCGTGCCCGTGAGCAGGCTGATGCAGGGAGAAATGCAGAAGCTTGTGAGCCTGGAGGAGCATCTGGGCCGACGGGTCGTGGGCCAAAGCGAGGCCCTGCAGGCCATCAGCAACGCCATCCGCCGCTCCCGATCCGGCATCTCCGACCCCAACCGCCCCATCGGCAGCTTCCTCTTTTTGGGCCCCACCGGGGTCGGCAAGACCGAAACCGCCAAAGCCCTCGCCGAGCTGATGTTCGACGATGAAAAGGCGATGGTTCGCATCGACATGAGCGAATATGGCGAGCGGCATGCCGTCTCGCGGCTCATCGGAGCCCCTCCCGGCTATGTGGGATACGACGAGGGCGGCCAGCTCACGGAAGCCGTGCGGCGGAGGCCCTACAGCGTCATCCTGCTGGACGAAGTGGAAAAGGCCCACCCCGAGGTCTTCAACGTTCTGCTCCAGCTGCTGGACGACGGCCGCCTCACCGATGGCCAAGGCCGAACCGTGGACTTCAAAAATGCCGTGGTCATTCTCACCAGCAACATCGGCAGCCGCTACTATGGCGACGGCCTGATGGACAGCGAAGGCTTTGCCCGGGTGAAGCAGCAGGTGCTGGGCGAGCTCGGCTCGTTCTTCCGGCCGGAATTCATCAACCGGCTGGATGACATTATTGTCTTCAACCCCCTGGGCGCCGCGGAGATCACCGAAATCGTGCGGCTGCAGCTCAAGGGGCTGGAGCAGCGGCTGGCCGACCGGCGCATCTCGCTGAACGTGACCGACGCCGCCCTGCGTCAAATCGCGGCCGAAGGCTACGACCCCGTCTTTGGCGCGAGACCACTGAAGCGGGCCATCCAGCGGCAGATCCTGAACCCGCTGGCCGTGAAGCTGCTGGAAGGCGGCCTGGCCGAAGGGGCCCGGGTGACAGTGGATGCCGGACCGGAAGGGTTCACCTTCGCCTCAGAAGCCCTGGCCGAATAAAGAGGAAGGGCCCGCCCGCAGTCTCCTGCAGGCGGGCCCATTTTTCATCAACTCCTCTCTGGCTTAGAGAGCGGCGACGGCCATGTTGAGCTTCTTGAGCCCCTCAGGCGTGGTGGCGTCCAGGTTCACAAACTTGGCGGCAATCTTGCGGTCCTTGTAGAGAAGGATCGTGTTCTTGACGTCGGCGCCGGCGTTGATCTTGTAGTTCGTCAGGGCGCTGTCGGCCTTGGCGATGTGGGCGATGGAGATGTTGCCCAGGCCCTTGGCTTCGGCGGCGGCTCCCCACTCGTTGGTCTTGCCTTCGCACATGGCGCAGGTGGCAACCTTGATGACGAAGGCCTTCAGGTCGGTCTTGCTGGAGGTGACCTGGGTGCTCAGCGCCTGGCTGATGGCCATGACGTTGGCGTCGGAGTCCTCATTCACCCAGACTTGAACCTGCGGCTTGTTGCCATAGGTGCAGGGCGGGCAGGCGTCGGTTCCCTTGTGCGGGCCGGAGACGTGGGTCGGGTGGAAGGGGGTGACCATTTCGCCGACGTTCAGGCCGGATTCAACAGCGGAGGGGCCGGCGGCATTGGCAGAAACGTCGGAGCGGAAGCCCAGCATTGCGGCTCCGGCAACGGCGGCGACGCCAAGGGTGGCGATGAGAGCGATCTTCATTGTCTTTTTTCCCGGCGGCAGGCTTTGCGAGCCATCCGCTTGTCTAGTGGCAATGCAGGGCTGGGCCGATATGTTCCGGCGAAGCTTCCCAGGCCAGGGCCTCTGGCCATTTCAGGCGCGGCGGGCTCTGGGCTTCATCCAGCCCAAATGCCGCCAAGTAGGGGTCGATGGGTATGTCGCCGGGCTCATTCACCGCCCGATCATAAAGGGGCCCCAGGGCCTCTCCGCCCACTTTCACGCAGAGCTCCCGGATGCGGCTGGGCTCATATCCGGGCCCAGATTTGGTCTCCTGATAAAGCGCCCGCATCACATCATCGAGGCTCTTGGCGCCGTTCGTCTCCTGCCGGATGGCGAGGTCGAGCAGCCATCCGATGATCTTGCCTTTGGCGTAATAGCTGATGCCATAGCCCTGGCTTCCCCGCCGCTCCCACACCCGCAGGCTGCTTTCGCGCGCGCTGGTGACGGCGGCGTTGGGGCTGCGGGAGAGCTGGCCGCGCAGCCGGGTGAGCTCCCGGGCAAAGTCGTCGCGGGTCTTCAGCCCGCCGCGCACATTCACGACTCCGGCGTAGTAGTCGGTCACGCCTTCCAGCCACCAAAGGGTCTCGACGGGCGCAGGCTTGGTGTAGTCGAAGGAGCCAAGCGGCCGCTCGCGGATGCGCTTGACGTTGAAGGTGTGAAAAAACTCGTGAGCAATAAAGTCCTCGGCGCCGCGCGGGGAAAGGCGGCTCAGCGTGAGGCGGCATGAATCCTGGTGCTCCAGCCCCCCAAAGCCGCCCTGGATGTCGGCAAAGAACACGTACTTTTCATAGGGAAGCTCGCCAAAGATGGCTTTGGTCTGCTCGACAATAGGCCGAATCACCGGATCAAAGGGCTCGGCCACCGCGCCCGCGGCGTTGCGCCCATAGATCGCCACTTCATGCGGCTTTCCTCCGGCCTCGAGCTGCAGAAGCTGCATGAGCGATGAGGCTGCGATGGGGCTGTCGAGAAAGTGGTCGTAATCACGGGCGATCCACGCGCCGGCGTCATCCCGGGGCAGCGCCACGACCGGCGGAATGGGCACACCGTCCAATGCGACCTGGGTCAGCCGCTGGCGGTTCCTTTCATCGCCGGCGAAAACGCCAAAGACGCCTGGCCCCGAGATGAAAATCTCGCCCGGCCTCACCCGCAGGTTGGGGCTGAAGTTGCCGCCGGATTGGGTGACAATATAGTCGACCTCATCTGCGCCCTGGGGAAACGTCCAGCGGTTGTCCCCCGCCTTCACCGCCGCCACCGGCTCGCCGCGCAGCTTCGCGCTCAGGCTCAGCACCTTTTCGCCGTAGTTGAAGATCTGGTAGTCGCCGGGAGCCCAGGCGGGCATGGTGAACTCCGCCGCCGGCTTCTCCACTGCCGCCCGGACGCGGGCCGTCGCGGTTTCGGTGAGGCCATCCACCGCATAATCCGCTGCCCCGGCCGCCGCCGCTGCCGCCAGCCAAACTCCTGCCGCCCACGATTTCATCCGCACACCATACCAACGTTCCCACAGCGAGATCGCATCGTCATTCGCAAAACTGCGCTACACTTGATGTATGCTTTCAGCAATGCTGGCGGCCAGCCTGTTTGCCGCGCCCAGCCTTCCCCCGCTTCGCGTTGAGGGAACCCGGCTGGTGAACCCATCCGGCCAGCCCGTGGACCTTCGGGGGACGAACTTGGGCAACTGGCTGATCCTGGAGATGTGGATGCTGGGCGCTGATGGCGGCGAGGGGCAGCAGTCGGACCAGTACGACTTTGAGGAAACCCTCGAAAGGCGCTTCGGCGCGGCCGAGCGCGAACGGCTGATGGAGCTCTATCGCCACTCCTGGATGACGCCCCGCGACTGGCGCGCCATTCAGTCCTATGGGTTCAATCTGGTGCGCCTTCCCATCAACCATCGCCTGATCGAAGAGGGCGAGACCGGGCGCCTGAAGCCGGAGGGCCTGCGCTGGATCGACCACGCCGTGCGCCAAGCCGCCGCCCATGGTCTCTACACAATCTTGGACATGCACGGCGCGCCTGGGGGCCAGAGCCCCTATGACCACACCGGCCGGCGCGACCAGAACAAGATTTGGACCGACGAGCGGGCGCAGGAGAGGCTGGCTGAGCTCTGGAAGGGCCTCGCCGAACGCTACCGCGACAACCCCAACGTGGCCGCCTACGACCCCTTCAACGAGCCCTACGGAGGCTCGAAGCCGGACCAGGTGAAGCTCTTTGAGCGGTGCTACGCCGCCATCCGCGCCGAGGACTCCAACAAGCTCATCCTGGCCCACGGCAACTGGGACGACTTCGACCACTACGGCGACCCGCGGGAACAGGGATGGACCAACGTTGGGTTCCAAATGCACTACTATCCGGGCCTTTTCGGCAATGGCGAGCCGACGCTTCTCACCCATGCCCGGCACCTGCGCACTCTGCCCGGCACCCGTGCCCGCCTCGAAAAGCTGAGCGTGCCCTTCCTGGTTGGAGAGATGAACGTTGTCTTTCAGGCCGCTGGCGGCCCCGCCATGATGCGCCGCACCTTTGACGCCCATTCCGAAGGAGGATGGATGACCACGATGTGGAGCTATAAGGTGCTCCACGCCGAGGGCGGCATCGGAGATTCTCACTGGGGCATGGTCACCAACGCCCAGCCGTTCCACTGGCCAAGCGTGAACACCGCAAGCCTGGATGAGCTGGAGGAGGCCATTCGCAGCCTCGGCACAATGGAGCTGCAGGTCTATGACGAGCTGCGCAGCGCCTTCATCGGCCCCGCGCCCGAACTGACGCTGCCTGAGCTTCCTGCGCCACGGCTGTCCGCTCCGCAAAACGCGGTCTCGGGCTGGACAGCACGAGACATTGGCGGGCCCATCACCGGGGGCCAGGAGCCCCTTTCCGGCGGACGGATCGCCGTCTACGGAGGCGGCAATGACATCTGGGGATCACAGGATCAGTTCAGGTTTCTGTCCAAAACTTATCGAAATAATGCGGTGCTCTCGGCTGAAGTTGAGTCTCTGGAGGACACAGACAGCTACGCCAAAGCCGGCCTGATGGCCCGCGCCGGCGCGGAGCCGAATGCGCCGCTGGCGATGATCACGGTCTTCCCTTCGGGCGAAGCGCAATTTGCCTGGCGGGTGACGGCGGGGGCGGCCATGGAGTCGGCTCCCAACGGACCCCGCCTGACCCTGCCCGTCCGCCTTCGCCTGAAGCGGCAGGGCTCAACCTTTATCGGAGAAGCCTGGCAGGACGGAGAGTGGAAGGAAGTCGGCCGAACAGACCTCACTCTGCCCGCCCAGCTGGACTGGGGTCTGATTTCGCTCAGCCACTCCTCCTCAACCCTCACCCGGGCGCTCTACCGATCAGCGGCGATTTCGAATCGATGAAGACGGACTTGACAATCGGCGGCCCAGCCCGCTACACTTTGATAAAAGGATTTATCATGAAGACGATTCAATGCGGAGCCGTTCTGATCGCTCTGGCCGCCATGACCGGATGCGACCCGACCATGGAGAACCGTGTGCCCTCCGCCACGGAGATTGAAGATGGGCGGGACCGCCGCATGGAGCAGATCGACAGCATGACGCACCTTTCCGAAGAGCAGCGCCAGCGCATGAAGGACAACATCGGCGGACCGGCGAAGGCCGGGGACTCGGGCGGGCGAGGCGGCGAAGGCCAGTGAGCGCGCGGCGGAGCGGGGGCATCACGCTGAAGGATGTGGCGAGCCGGGCCGGAGTTTCGGTTTCGGCCGTGAGCCAGGCCCTGCATGGCCGAGGCGCCAATGTTCGTGTCGGCGCAGCCACCCGTGAAGCCATTGTTCAAGCCGCCGCCGACCTGGGCTATGTGCCCAACGCCAATGCGCGCTCTCTCCGCACCAACCGCAGCCACACCGTCGGGCTCATCTTTGAAAACTTTTGCAGCATCGGAGCCGGCCCGCGATTCTATGTTCACCTTTTGGACGCCGTCGCCCGCGAAATCTTTACCCGGGGTCGGCGCCTGACTCTGCTGCCGCACATTGACCATCAGCGGCCCGCCGCGATGCTCGAAGATGGCCGTCTCGATGGCGTGCTCTGGTGCAAGGCAAATGAAGACCCTGGCCTGCGAGACCGGATCGCCGCCCTCAACATCCCCTGCGTTCTTATGAGCTCGCGCCTGCCAGACGATTCTCTCTTTGGGGTCGCCTGTGACAACGCCGCAGGCTCGGCCTTAGTTGTTCAACACTTGAAGGATCTCGGACACACAAAGATTCAGTTTGTGATGGAGCGCAACGAGACTGAAACGCCCGACGCCGTCGAGAGATGGCAGGGTTTTCGCGCCGCCTGCGCTGAGCGGGGACTCGAATGCGAGGCCGCCGAAATCTGGGGCCCCGACGCCCGCGAGCTGGCCGCATGGCGCACCCGCAAGCCCGGCAGCACCGCCATCTACTGCTGGAACGAGGGCCTGGCCTCCAACGCTCTCAAGCAGTGCCAGCGCCTGGGTATCTCCGTTCCTGGCGAGCTCAGCGTCGTCGGCTTTGACTCCACCGAATTCTGCGAGGAGACCCGCCCTCGCCTCACCGCCGTGCAGCAGGACATCGACCAGATGGCCTCGCTCGCCGCCCGCACCCTGCTCGACCTAATCGACGGCAAACCCGCCCCGACCCGCAGGATGCTCTTCCCAGTTTCCCTGGACGTGCGCGATTCCACCGGACCCGCGCATTTCCAGGAAAAAACTCCTCAAAGCAGAGGAACACTATGACTCAACGCCGCCGTGCATTCACCCTCATCGAACTGCTGGTTGTGATCGCCATCATCGCGATTCTCGCCGCCATTCTCTTCCCTGTCTTTGCGCAGGCCAAAGTGGCCGCCAAGAAGACCCAATCCCTCAGCAATATCAAACAGCTGGCGCTCGGCACTATCATGTACAGCGCCGACTACGACGATCAAAACACTCCGAGCGAGTACGGATCAGGCAACTTCCACATCACCTGGTACGCCACCGTTGACCCCTATGTGAAGAGTGACAAGAAGTTTGTGAATGCAAACTCTGGAGTCACCCAGGCCTGGGGAACCCAAGGCGTGTTCCGTTCGCCCAGCCACCCGGTGGGCATCAATGGCAGCCCCACCACGACGGGCCAGCAGCAGGCGGGCGGCTTCAGCTATGGAGTCCACCACACGATCTTTGCCGACAACTTTGGCAATCCCTCCCCGGCCAACTCCTCCATCTCCACCACCGCGCTGGACAACCCGGCCGACAAGGTGATGATGATGGAAAAGGGCGCCAACCTCACTTGGGGCTACCCCTGGTTCCACCCGTGGCAGGCTATGTGGGTCGGCAGCGTGGTCACCACTCCCGGCAACGAAGCCACCCTCTTCCGCGATGGAGTTGATGTCTATGAAGGCGGAGCCCTCTATGACCCCCGCTTCGACACCGACTGCACCGGAGCCACCGAAGGCAACTGGGAGTGCGCCGCTCACGCCCGCTATCGCTTCGCCCAAACCGCCCCGATGGCGTTTATGGACGGGCACGCCAAGGCGATCAAGAAGGGAGCCATCCAGTGGTACAAGAACATCTTTGTTCGCCACCCTGGAAACACGGGCGCCTACTGGTACTTCCACCAGCCCTGGATGGGACCGCAGCCTTATTAAGGCCTGATCCCGCTTCCTGGATGAAAAAAGCCCCGCACATTGCGGGGGCTTTTTTTTGCTGTGATTGAACCTAGCTCAGTTCGGATTCGGGGTGATGGTGAAGCCCTGGCTGCTCAGCTCTTGGCCGATGTGGCGCAGCTTCTTCATGGCGCGCAGCTCGATCTGGCGGACCCGCTCGCGGGTGACGTTCAGCGCGGCGCCGACCTCTTCAAGGGTGCGGGCGCGGCCGTCGTCCAGGCCAAAGCGCAGGCGCACAACGTCTCGCTCACGGCTCGTCAGTCGGCCCAGAATGCCGTCGATCTCCTCGCGCCGGATGAGGTGCCAGGTGACATCGCCCGGGGTGGGCATGTTTGTGCTGGGCACGAAGTCTCCAATGCTCGAATTGTCCTTCTCACCGACAGGAGTTTCCAGCGAAAGCGGCTCAACGGCCACGCGCATCATTTCCTGCACGCGGTCGGGGCTCATGCCCACCTTCTCGGCGATCTCTTCGGGCGTCGGCTCGCGGTGCAGCTCCTGCTGCAGGCTGTTGGCCGTCTTCATCACCTTGTTGATGAGCTCGGCGACATAGACCGGGATGCGCACGGTGCGGCCCTGGTTGATGATGGCGCGCGCAATGGCGCGGCGGATCCACCAGGTGGCATAGGTGCTGAATCGAAAGCCCTTGCGCCAGTCGAATTTTTCGACCGCGCGGATGAGGCCCAGGTTGCCTTCCTGAATCAGGTCAGCCAGGGGAATGCCACGGGCGTTGTACTTCTTGGCGATGGAGACGACCAGGCGCAGGTTGCTCTCGATGAGCTGCTTCTTGGCCTGCGTGCCGATCTTCATCACGTCGATGCGCTCAAATTCGGTCCACTCGTGGTCGGGAGGCAGGTTGAAAAGCTCGGCGACCTTCGGCCATTTGCCCTCTTCGGCCAGGTCCTTGGCCTGCACTTTCTTGGCGAGGTCCTCTTCTTGAGCGGGCGTCAGCAGGTGGGCGCGGCGAGTTTGCCGCATCCACATTTCAAGCTCTTCGGTGTCGTCGGGCTTCTTTTGCTCCTCCTCTTCCTCCTCAAGCTCCAGCAGCTCCTCGTCTTGGGGGTCTCCCTCATCCACGAGCATATGCTTGGCAGCCTCACCATAGGTGTGGCGGCCATGAGTTCGGACGGTGATGGCTTTGCCTCTTCGGGCCTTGCCGGGCAGTTCGTTTTCCACGGGCATTTGACTTCGTTGATTTGGAGGGCTCCCCTCGGCTGTGCTCAGCGCCGCAGCAGTAGCCGGCGGCGGGTTGACGGGATCATTTTGCGTGCTGATGCCTCTCCTCAGACACAAAACGTGCCAATAACATATGACGCCCCCAGAATCTGCCGCGCTGCAGGACTCAGGAGTGAGTCATGGCTTTCAGACGGGCGGCCGCGCGGCGAAGTTCTTGCCCCAGCCTTCCGGCCTGGGCCGACTGCGAAAACCGGCCCATGCTGATGCGGACTGCGCCCCGCGCCCAGCTCTCTTCCAAGCCCAGCGCAGAAAGCACGCGGCTCGGCTCCCCGCTGGACGAACTGCACGCCGCGCCGCTGGAGATGGCCCACCCGGCCAGGTCCATCTCCACGGCGAGGGCTTCGCCGAGCAGGCCTTCGAAGGCCAGGCAAAGAATAAACGGCGACTGGCTGTCGTGATCGAGGCTCATCACACCCGGCCCCAGGGCCTCATTCAAGACCTCCTCGCGGCACGCCTGGGCGTTGGCGTGGTCTTCGGACTGAAGCTCGGCGGCCAGCCTGCAGGCCTCGCCAAACCCCACAATTCCCGCGACGTTGAGAGTGCCCGAGCGCCAGCCCGCCTCCTGCCCGCCTCCGACGAGCAGCGGCTCAGGGTGCTCAGCCCAACGCGAGTAGAGCGCCCCGACCCCCGCCGGGCCGTGGATCTTGTGGCTGCTGAAGCAGGCCATCTTTGCTCCGTCCACATTCCAAGGAATCTTTCCGACGGCTTGGGTGGCATCCACAAAGACCGGCGCACCGCCGTCCGGCGCATGCAGGATGGCCCCGGTTTCATTGTTCACGGCCATCACAGCGTTCAAGCCAACGGATTCACTTGGACTGAGAAGAGTCCAGCCAGAGTTTTCCAGAGCGGCGCATCCTCGCCGGAGGCCTGCCTGCCATACGGCGGAGTGCTCAAACGGCGAAATCACCAGCCCCTCCGCCCCCTGAAGCGCCCAATTGATCGCCTCGGTCGAGCCGCTTGTGAAGACGATTTCGCTGGGATCTTCGGCTCCAATAAGGCTCGCCGCATGCATCCTGGCGGTTTCGACGGCCTCTCGGGCCGCTGCGCCCCATGAGTGGGCTGAGTGCGGGTTGCCGAAATGATCCGTCAGCCAAGGCCGCATGGCCTCAAAGACCCGAGGATCCATTGGGCTCGTGGCCGCAGAGTCGAAATATCTGTCGGCGGTCAAGGGCGGGGCTCCACCAAGACGGCCCTCACCTGCGACTCGGTCATCTTCAGCGCATCCCGAACAGCGCCCAGCGCCTCCTCGACTGACATATCCTTCGACTCCGCCCCCAAGGCGCCCACCGCAACCGATCGAATTTTGAGCCGCTCCGCCTCGCGCACGGCGGCCACCACAGAATCAAAAATCACCCGAGGGCTGGTGTCACGCCGCGCGCTGAGGCAGGCGCAGCCGATGACATGCCCCACGGGCAGAGACGGCGAAGGAGCCGCCAATGCCTTTCCGGCCTTGAGCTTGGCCCAGCCCGGCGCAGCCGGGAACTGCGGTTTGAGCCGCTCCAGCGCAGAAGGCAGCAAAAGCGTCCCGGCCAGCATGGGGAGCCGGCTCCAGACCACCGGAATCAGCCAGGCTTCCGCCCGCGCCTCCTCCAACGTTCCTGGAGCCGCATCGAATCTCATGCCGACAGTCTACGGCGCCTATTCGGCCGGAGCAGCAGGAGGGGTATAGACCCAGAAAGTGGCCCCATCGGGGTCGGCCACCATGGCCATGCGTCCAACGGGCAGATCCATGGCCGGCATCAAGAGCTTGCCGCCAGCGGCCTCCACGTTTGCCACCGCCTCATCCACGTTCGGCACGCCCACATAGAGCGCCCAGTGCGGAGGCACGTTCTCCATGCCCTCCTGGCCGTTCATGTTGAAGAAGTGCGCGAAAGGGCTCTCGGCGCCAGGCATGCTGAAGAGGGGAAATGCGCCCATTTCAGGATCGATTTCCTCAGTCTTGACCTCCCAGCCAAAGACTTTTCCGTAGAACTGCGCCGTCTCATCAGATCGGCCGTTGCATTCGAACCAGTAGAAGGGGTGATTCATTTCCATAGCGTTGTCCTGCCCCTTTCAGGGCATGTAGACAAGTATAGACCTAACATCCATTCTAGTTCCCGGTTTTTTCCACATTTTTTTGGGGCGGCGCAGGCTGAGCCTGGCCAACCGTGAAGAAGCCCAGCGCCGCCACGGCCGCCAGAGCCGCAAGCCCATGCCATAGGTTGAACCGCTCCCGCATCACGATGACCCCCACGCCGATCGTCGTCGTCAAGAGGGAGAGGACCGCATACAATGTATAGGAACTAGCCCCTGATCTTGTATAAAGGAAGAAGAATCCGACATAGGTGATGGCGGTGCCGATGCCACTCAGAACAATCCAGCCGGCGTTCCGAGAGATGAGGGCACCGGGGTCTGAAGGGCGGAAAAAGACCAGGCACAGCAAAAGCGCCACCAGGGCCGCCGCGACCCCGCAGGCCATGAACAGCAGCGGAGACGAAGAGGCGTCTGACCGGCGATAAGAATAGACGTAGATGGCGTTGCCAATCGCCGCCACTCCGCCAAAGAGGAGCGCGCTGACTATCGGGCGGTCCATTCGCCTCTCATGGCCACTTGGCTGCCGACCCGCCAGTTGTTCTCGAACCAGCCCGCCGCTGCGATTCCTTCCAACCCTTTGCTCAGCATTTCGCTGTCCACGACCAGCACATCCGGCACATTCACGCCCGAGCTCAAGTAGCTCATCATTTCCAGGGTTCGAGCGCCCGTCTCGCCGGTGGAGGCCACGACCCCCGCCATTCCGCCGCCGCTCATCGGCAGCACCGCCAGCACACCAAGGGTCGGCCGGCGCAGCACCGATCCACCCAGCCGGACAGATCCTCGGTCAACCACGACCTGCGATCCGGCCAACTGGCTCTGCCAAAGGCGGTTCACGTGCTGCCCGCCATAGATTATGGGCTGGCCCTCGGCGCCGCTTCTTAGCCACTCTTGGTCAGAAAGGATGCGGGCCGTGCCATTGCCCCGCTGCCACCAAAGCTCCGCGTCCCGCACCGCTTGGCGGCGAGTGGCCTCGTTTTCTTGGGCGCTGCCCTGGGTGCCATAGACCAAAACGAACCGGTGGAAGGCGCGCTTAAACGGCCCTCGCATCCATGGCAAGCGTCCCGATGCCGGGACTCCCGCCCAGATGTCCGATCCAAAGGTGAGGTTTCCGGCCGCATCAGGCTTCGCCTGGAGCCCATCAATCATCACTCGGCCGTTCCAGCCAAGGGCCTTGAGGGCCGGCGTGTCGAGCCGAAGCGCGGCGATGTTCTCGGTGGAGGCCGTCAGCAGGCCAGAGTCTGAAAGCTCGGCTTGGACCCGCGCCGTGCGGCTCTCCGACCGCTTCTGCAGCACCGTCACCCAGTCGGCCTTCGAAGAAAGGGACAGGTCATAAGTGGCGAAGTCAACCTTCGTCACCCGCTCGGGGCGGACCGAATCTTTGAGGATGTTCATCATGCGGGCGTCGTCCACCGCATCGGCGCCGGGCGCGGGCGAGGTGTCGTACCAGTGCCCGCCTCCGGGCTCCCAAAAGTGGCCGACGCGAGGATGCCAGGGCTCCAAGGCCTCCTTCATAGCCTGAGCTTCCGCAATCGGCACCGTGGTGTCGGCGTCCCCGTGAAGGATAAAAACTCCGTGGGCGCCGTGGTTCTTCAGCAGAAGGTCGGGGCGGCTTTGCAGGTTGGCGGCGGCCAAAACCGCTCCGATGGGGTCCTCGACGTTAGGCTCAAAGGCGCCGCCGTAGCTCCAGAAGCTGCGCCAGCCAGCCGCCGGTCCGATGCCGGCGAAAAGGGTCGGCTGGGTGGCTCCGACCATCCAAGTTCCGTGCCCGCCCATGCTGTGCCCAGTCAGCAGAAGCCGGCGGGGATCGGGCTGATAGAGATCGCGCGCATGGCGCAGAACTTCCATGGCATCGGTCGTGCCCCAGTCCTCCCAGTCGAAGCCAAACGGGCGGCGGTTGGTGGCGGCGGCCAGGTTCGCCCAATCCTTTTGACCATAGGCCCGCGCCTGGCCATCGGCCTCGACGCTGGCGCCGTGCAGGCTCAAAATCAGCGCCTGCCCCGGCTTGGGGTTGGGGCTGGGGTTCACCGCAAAGTACTGGGCGCTGCCATCGATGTCGCTGATAAAGGTGCGGCGATGGACTTCGTTGAAGGCGGCCGTTCTTTGCCGCAGGGGCAGTGAGTGCACGACCCGGCCCAGAGAGTCCTTCAGCTTGGCCTCGAAGTCAAAGCCTCCGCGCATGGGCGGCTTGTTGAAGCTCGGCGGCTGGCACGGCATCTTTGCCGAGGCGAAGGGCTCCACCTGTACCGGCCAATCGCCTCCGCCGCAGTCCAGCTGTCCACGCAGAGGCTGGGCGGTGGGGTTCACCACCACGAGCCCGATCGGCCCGGATCGCCAGGCGGCGTCGCGGAAGGTGAAGTCGGAGAGCATGGCGTCCTCCGGCTGGACAAAGGGAGCTGCGGGGGCGCCGGTGAGTGCAAAGCGAAGCCGCCCACGGGCGCCTCGGCTCAGCACCCAATTCGTGCCCGCCTGCAGGGATATGGGCAGCTTGCCCATCGAAGCGCCATAGACATTTCCCGCGCGGGGGGCGCCGTTGACCCAAAGGTCAGAAACGCCCGCAATCTCCAGCATCGCTGCCTGCTCAACCGGGGACTCGATGCGGACCAGCCGCCAGGCACGCCCAGGCACGCCCGAAACCCAGCCGTCCTCGCCCACGCTTCCTGGCTGCCACTCGAAGGCCTTCTCCAGCCCGTCGAACCCTTCTGCGGCGATTCGGCTCGCCACCTCGTCTTGAACCACCGGCGTTCTGCCCCGAGTCCCCGGACCGGGGGAGTAGATGAGGGCCTCGGCGACAATCGGAGCCCCAGAAGCCAGCAAAGTGGCAAGCGCAAACATGTCCGCCATTGTGACAACATTTGCGGGCCAGGCGAATTGCTGACAATTCGCCGCAAATGTGAAAAAAATCTTGTTGAACTTAGGAACCATCGGCTAATCTCAGTCGTTGGAGAACTAGGACCAACGTCCTATGATGATGAAGACTGCCCCCGGCGTCCTCGAGACCGTTCACGCGGTCACAGAGAGACTTGCGACCGTTGACGATGTCAACGCGGCGCTCAAACAGGTCCTGCAAATCTGCGCCAAAGCAGTGCAGGCCCAAGGCGGCACGATCTATCTTCACAACCCCGTCCGCCGCCAGCTCGACTTCGTGCACGTGGTGCCCGAAGACGTTGCGCCCACGCTCAGCCGGCTCCACCTGCCCGATGACCTCGGGGTCGCGGGCCGGGTGTTCCAAAAGGGCCAGTACGAGATCAGCACCTTTGCTGCCACCGACGCCCGCACCCGCAAGTTCGCCGCTCAAACCGGCATCCAGGTGCGATCGATGGTCACGATGCCGCTCATGGTGCAGGGCCTGGCCCCCATTGGCGTCATCCAGCTCGTGAACAAGGAGGAGGAGGACTTCAACGAGGAGGATGTCGCGCTTATCGACATCGTCAGCGACGTGGTGGCCATGGCGGTCATCAACCAGCGCCTTTTGGAGCAGCGCGCCCGCGTGGCCGGCCTGGAAGGCATGGGCCGCGCCGCCCACGACCTGGCCAACAAGGCCGGCGTTTTGATGACCTTCCTGCCCGACTTCCAGCGCAGCCTGGATGGCCTGCGGGGAGTGCTGAAGCTGCAGGGTGTGAGGGGTGAGGCTCAGGTCTACCTCGACATGCTGGAAGGCACCTTCAAGGACATTTTCAGCCCCTACAGCGAAAGGGTCTACCGATATGCCCGCCTGGTGAACGACCTCGCCAGCGGCAAAAAGCTCACTCCCAAAATGCGCGAGCAGAGCTTTGGCCATGTGGTGCAGGAGGCCGTGGACTTCATGCTTCCGCAGTCGCGCAAGATGGGCATTGAGCTGGAGACCGAGATCGACTTTCAGGCTCCGGAATTCGCTTTTGACGATCTTTTCGTCATCCGCATTGTCGAGAATCTGGTGGGCAACGCGCTGAAGGCCGTGGCCGACACCGCCCCCCCCGATTGGCTGGCCAGCGACGAGCCCAAAGGCAAGGTGCTGGTGCGCACGAGCTGGGAAGAAGGTGTTCACTCCCTCGTGGTCAGCGACACCGGCCCTGGCCTTTCGCCGGGCCAAATTCGCGGCATTCTGCTGGGCCAAGCCCGCAGCGAGTGGATGCAGAGCTCCGGCAGCGGGCTCGGCACAAAAGTGGTGCTGGAAATGGCCGAAGCGCACGACGCCAAGCTCTCCATCGACAGTCGATTGGGCGAAGGCGCGGTCTTCCGCATCGACTTTCACGCCGGATAGCCCCCGGGCCGCCTGGGCCGCGCCCGCCATACTTTGAGAGTGCCGCTGGACACACCCGCCGTCTTTGGGCGCACCAACCGCGCCCTTCCGCGCCGATGGCATGCGCTGGCTATTCCCAACGACGAGGCCGAGGCCGAGC
>JBGSIR010000490.1:0-3545 GCA_041742415.1 Fimbriimonadaceae bacterium
GCGCTGCGTTCGGGCGGCGAGGGCGGCGGCCGAAGGCGGGGCAAATCGAATGCCAGAAATCCGCACGCGGGCGGGGCCGTCGCTGGACCAGTCGCCGATGAGCTGCCATTGGTTCACCCCGGTGGATGCTTTGGGCTTGCCGTTGTCCTCGTTCGGGCGGGCCAGGCTGGCGCCCTGCTTGGCAAAGACCTCCTGCGCGGGGCCTGGCTCCGGGATGGGGAAGTGGAACGTCGCGTCATGCTCGCCCGATTTCACCAGCAGGCGAATCTCCTTCATCTGGTTGCCGGGGTGGGCTTGGAGGGTGAGGATGGGCGTCCAATTGGGGTCGGCCGAAAATGCGGCGTTGAACCCTGCTCCGCCGCGCGGCGTGGCCCCCTCGCCCAGCTCGATGAACCCAGCTCCCACCGAGGCGCCTTTCTCCCAAGTGCCGTAGGCGAACGTGAACGGAGCCTCGATGCGGAGGGGCTGCTCCAGGAGCGCAGTGGCGAGGATCAAGGCTGCGGTCAACATGGAGGTGGCTCTCAGTCATGCATACGTCTGGCCGCCGCGCCGGTTATCTTGAAAAACAGTCCGGGCGCGGCGGGAGAGGCCCGGTATTCTGCCGTCCCGGCGCGTTTCCCACGCGCCGGAGCGCGTTTTTCCCATGAGCAAGCTGAAGATCGGCCTGATCGGAGCCGGCGGCATCGCCCGCGGCTGCCACATCCCCGGATATCTCTCGATGCCCGACGACTGCGAGATCACCTGGGTATGTGACGTGAACGAGGAGACCGCCAAAAAGGTCGCCGAAGAGCACGGCATTCCCAACGTCACCACCGACTATCATCAGCTCCTGGCCGATGCCTCGGTGGATGCGGTGAGCATCACCACGCCGAACAAGCACCACATGGCTCCGACCATTGATGCGCTGAAGGCCGGCAAGCATGTGCTGTGCGAGAAGCCGCTGGCCATGAATGCCGACGAGGCCCGCCAGATGTGCCGCGCCGCCGAGGACAGCGGCAAGATTCTTCAGGTGGCTCTGCAGCAGCGATTCACCGGCCAGGCCCGGTTCATGAAGGACTACATCGAGACCGGCGCGATGGGCGACATCTACTATGCCCGCGCTCAGGCGCTGCGTCGCCGAGGCGTGCCCGCATGGGGCGTCTTCATCGACAAGGAGCAGCAGGGCGGCGGCCCGCTCATCGACATCGGCGTCCACATCCTGGACTTCACCCTCTTCCTGATGGGCTATCCGAAGCCCGTGAGCGCCAGCGGCAAAACCTGGGACACCCTGGGCAAGACCGAAGGCATCGTGAACCCCTGGGGCGACTACGACCGCAGCAAGTTCACCGTCGAGGACCTCGCCGTCGGCTTCATCCGCTTCGACAACGGCGCCGTGGTGGTGCTGGAGAGCAGCTTTATGCTGAACAACGACGCCGAGCGGTGGCAGAGCAGCCTCTATGGCACCAAGGCCGGCGCCGACATCAAGTTCTGGGAAAAGAACCCCATCACGATCTATCGCGAGGACAACCAGCAGCTCTTTGACATGAGCCCGGCCAACATCCCCGAAGTGAAGAGCGCCCACACCGCCGAGATTCAGGCCTTTGTGGACGCGATCAAGAACGGCAAGCCCTCGCCTGTCCCTGGCCTCAACGGCCTCATCCTCAACGCCATCTTCGACGCCCTCTACAAGAGCGCCGAAACCGGCAAGGAAGAGCCGATCGACGTCTCCTTCTGAGGCCCCCGCCCCGCCCGAGAGACCGGGCGGGGCTCCTCTGGGTGCAGTATCCTGCCGCCTTCCATGGAGCACCAGCTCGTCGCCGTCATCGACTTTGGGGGGCAATACACCCAGCTCATCGTCCGCCGATGCCGCGAGCTGGGCGTCTTCAGCGAGATGGTGCCCTGGCAGAAGGCTGCCGAGTTCATCCAAGAGCACAAGCCGCAGGCCGTCATCTTGAGCGGCGGGCCGAAGAGCGTTCACACCGAAGGCTCGCCGACTCTGGATTTGAGCCTGCTTGAGGGCATTCCCACGCTGGGCATCTGCTATGGCATGCAGCTCATGGCGCACTCCTTGGGCGGCTCCGTCACCCCCAGCAAAGACCGCGAATATGGCCGGCGCCGCCTGAAGTCGGCCGAAACTTGGTCCCTCGCCGCGGCCTTGGAGAACCCCACCATTTGGATGAGCCACGGCGACTCGGTGAAGGACCTCCCGCCCGGCTTCCACGCCACCGCCAGCACGGATTCCTGTCCGATCGCCGCCATCGAGGCGCCGGACCGGGGCTTCTACGGCGTTCAGTTCCACCCCGAAGTCACCCACACGCCTGACGGCCGGCGCCTGATGCGGGCCTTTCTTTTCGACATTGCGGGGTTGAAGGGCGACTGGTCGATGGCCGCCTTTGCCCAAGAGCAGATCGAGAGCATCCGCGCCACGGTGGGCGAAGGGAAGGCGCTCTGCGCGGTGAGCGGCGGCGTGGACAGCAGCGTCGCCGCCGCCCTCTGCGCTGAAGCGCTGGGCGACAAGCTCACCTGCGTCTTTATCGACCACGGCCTCCTGCGCAAGGGCGAGGCCGAGCAGGTGCACGAGATGTTCACCCGGGTGTTTCATCCCAACCTCATCGTCATCAACGCCCGCGACCGCTTTTTGTCGGCACTGGCGGGGGTCACCGATCCCGAGCAGAAGCGCAAGATCATCGGCGCAGAGTTTGTGCGCTGCTTCGAGGAGCACTCCGCCGACCTGGCGGGCTGCAAATGGCTGGTGCAGGGCACGCTCTATCCCGATGTCATCGAAAGCGGCAGCGACACCGCCAGCACCATCAAAACCCACCACAACGTGGGCGGGCTGCCGGATTGGATGAAGATGGAGCTGATCGAGCCGCTGCGCTGGCTGTTCAAGGACGAGGTCCGCGCCGTGGGCCGCGAGCTGGGGCTGCCGGAGGACGTGGTGGACCGCGAGCCGTTTCCCGGGCCCGGCCTGGCCGTGCGCATCCTGGGCGAGATCACCCAGGAGCGCATCGAGATCGTGCAGGAGGCCGACGCCATCTTCCGCGAAGAAATGCGCGCGCAGGGGCTCAACAAGGGCGTCTGGCAGAGCTATGCCGCCCTGCTGAACGTGCGCAGCGTGGGCGTGATGGGCGACGAGCGCACCTATCAGGAGGCCATCGTCCTCCGCGCGGTGGAGAGCGAAGACGCCATGACCGCCACCGCCGTCGCCTTTCCGCATGAGTTTTTGGCCCACGTCTCCAGCCGCATCGTGAACGAAGTGAACGGCGTGAACCGCGTGGTCTATGACCTCACGAGCAAGCCGCCCGGCACCATCGAATGGGAATAGCCCCGCAGCATCACCTGAGTTCGGCTTGAACCTGAAGACACGGCATGCGCCTTGCCGAAGATTCCCTCAGAGATGGGCGGAATTCTGCTGGGCCTTGTTTGGAGCCTGGCTTCGGTGGAGGCCGAGGCAGGCCTGCCCGTGTCGGTCCACACCACCATCCACCGCGACGACTTTCCGGCCGAGTGGCGCACCCGCCAGGTGAACGCCCAGGCCGAGCCGCTGGCCCCCAGCGAGGCCGAGC
>JBGSIR010000491.1:0-2317 GCA_041742415.1 Fimbriimonadaceae bacterium
AGGCTGGGCAGGGGTGGGTCGATGGTGTAGGCGCCTCCGCTCAGCGAGCCGTCATCGCGCCGCACGCCCATGGTGTCGGCGGCCACGACGGTGCGGCTGGTTTCTTCGATCTGGCTGTCGCTGGCCGTGAAGGGGAGCGCAAACCCCACCGCGCTGCGGCTGTTGCCCAGGTACTGATAGTTGTAGCCGTAGCCGCCGTGGCGCACCTGGGGGTTGTGGGCAAAGGCGGCGGCGAACATCTCGCGCGGCGCCAGCGGACCCTGGAATATGGATTCGTTCTTGGTGTAGGGATAGATGTAATCGGGCCAGCGGGTGCGGGGAGAGGCCGAGGAGGGGCTGGACATCATGGGGTAGGCCTCGTTGTCGCCCGCATAGAGCATGATGCTGAAGCCCAGCTGGCGCAGGTTGCTCATGTTGGAGGTTCGCTTGGCGGCGAGCTTGGCCTGGGCAAAGACCGGAAAGAGGATGGCGGCCAGGATCGCGATGATGGCGATGACCACCAAAAGCTCGATCAAGGTGAAGCCAACGGACTTTTTCGTCATGTATCGGCTCATAGTTTTGATGAGTCAAAACCTACCCGAGATTTCCGGCGGGGCCTAGGCGGTCCCTGGCGGGCACAGGCCTCCGGCCCAGCCGCCCAGAAATCGCCCGTACACTCCAGACCGTGATTCCGTGGCCTGAGCTGGCGAAGATGTTCATTGGCCTGCTCGTGGTGGTGGACCCCATCGGCGTCGTGCCGCTCTTCCTCACGCTCACCGACCGGCACGTTGAAGCCCGGCGAAAGATCGCGCTGGCGGGCTCCTTCACGATGCTCTTAGTGCTGCTGGTGGCGGGCTTTTTGGGAGAAGGGCTGCTGATGACCTTTGGCATCAGCCTGGCAAGCTTCAAGGTGATGGGCGGCGTGCTGCTCATGGTGATGGCTCTGGACATGCTGAACGCCCGCCCCAGCCGCGCCAAGCGCACGCCGGAGGAGGAAGAGGAGGCGGTGAGCAAGCGTGAGCTGGCGGTGGTGCCGCTCGGCATCCCCCTGCTGGCCGGCCCGGGCGCCATGAGCTCTTCGATTCTGTACATGGAGCAGGCCCAGTCTGGCCAGGCCAAAGCGCAGGTGGTCGGCGTCATCGTGCTCGCCTGCACCCTGGCCCTGCTGGCCCTCCTCTCCGCCTCCTGGCTCGCCCGCCGCCTCGGCCAGACCGGCATCAACATCCTCAAGCGCATCTTCGGCCTCATCACGGGCGCGATTGCGGTGGAGTTTATGGTGAGCGGCCTGGGCGAATTGCTTCCGGGCCTCGCATCACAGTAGTCTCGGGCGATGCTGAGCGCCATCGCCGCCGCTTCGGTCTTTGCCCAGCCCGCCGCCATTCAGGTGCAGGGACGCCACTTCGTCTACGCGGGCCAAGAGGTGCGCTTGAGGGGGCTGGCTGTGGGGGATGTGCTGCTGGCCAGGGAGGGGCGGGATCATGGGGCGGACTACCGCGTGATGAGCCAGGACTGGGGGGCGAATGCGGTGCGGATCGGCGTGGCGCCGCCCAGCTGGCGCCGCCGCAAGGCCGAGGCCCTGGACGCTCTGCGCGCCAACATCCGCGCGGCGCAACAGAACCGGATGTTCGTCGTCATCGACTGGCACACCATCGGCTGGCCCGATGGCTATGCCCAGCCCAGCTGGGCTGGCCTGCCCGACGCCTACGACTCCGACTTTGCCCTGGCGATGGACTTCTGGCGAACCGTGGCCCGGGAGTACAAAGATGATGGCGCGGTGATCTTTCAGCTCTGGTGCGAGCCGGTGCAGGGGCCGGACGACTACGACCGCCCGCTCGGCAGCCAGTGGGCCAAGCTGGAGCCCTTTATGGACCGCCTGATCACCGCCATCCGGGCGGAGGGCGCCCCGAACCCCGTTCTCCTCACCGGCCCGCGCTGGGCGTATGACCTCAAGGGCATCAAATCCGCCCTAAGCCACCACCAAAACGTGGCTCTGCACTGGCATGTCTATGGCGGCCACAGCGGCAACCGCATCGCCGAGATGTTTGAGCACCTCGACAGTGCCGAGCAGAAGAGGCCGGTGGTCGTGAGCGAATGGGGCTGGATGGAGAACACCACCGGCCACTTCAAAGCGACCGAAAAGGAGTTTGGGGCGCCCTTTAGCGACTTGGTGCTGGAGGGGCGCGGCCTGAGCTGGCTGGCCTGGTGCTGGCATCCCACCTGGACGCCGAACCTGGTCGAAAGCGACTGGCGCACACCGACCAAGTACGGCGCCGCCATCATGCGGCGGCTGAAGCGGCTCAACGCAGACGCGGTTCGGCCGGCAGCTCGATCCTGACGC
>JBGSIR010000492.1:0-4000 GCA_041742415.1 Fimbriimonadaceae bacterium
ATCTCATCCCAGCCGATGAGGCGCCGGCCGCGGGCGTCGAGCCAGGCGTCCATTTGGCGAATGAACCAGCTCTGCATCTCGTGCTCATCCTTCAGCCCTCGCGCCTTGATGAGCTCCTGCACCCGAGGGCTTTGCTCCCACTGGGTTTTGGGGCACTCATCGCCGCCGATGTGGATGAATTCGCCAGGGAAGAGCTCAAGCACCTCCTCCAGCACGCCCTGGAGAAAGGTGATGGTTGAGTCTTCAACGTTGAAGACGTTGGGATTGACCCCCCACCAAGTGAGCACATCAAGCTGCTGACCCGTGACGCCGAGCTCGGGATAGGCGGCAATGGCCGCTTGAGCGTGGCCGGGCATTTCGATCTCGGGCACGACGGTCACATGCCGCTCGGCCGCGTAGGCCACGATGTCGCGGATCTGATCCTGCGTGTAGTAGCCGCCGTGGGGCTCGCCGTCAAACACCCATTCGCTGCGGGGCCGGCCGGCGTGGCCGATGATGGTCTCCTTGCGCCAGGCGCCGACTTCGGTGAGCCGGGGGTAGCGCTTGATCTCGATGCGCCAGCCTTGGTCCTCGGTGAGGTGCCAGTGGAAACGGTTCATCTTGTGCTGGGAAAGCTGGTCGATAAACTTCTTCACAAACTCCACGGGCATGAAGTGGCGGGCGGAATCGAGCATGGCGCCGCGCCAGGCGAACTCGGGCCGGTCTTCGACCTTCACCCCGGGCGCAGTGCGGCGGCCCTGCATCAGCTGGCGCAGGGTCTGAACGCCGTAGTAGAGCCCGGCCTCGCCCGAGCTTTCGATGCGGACCCCGCTTTGGCTTACGTCGAGCCGGTAGCCCTCATCGGTCAGGCTCTCCTTGAGGCCGGGCAGGATGACGAGCTGAACTTGGCCATCGGCGCCGAGCTTCAGCGGCAGGTGGGTCTCTTCGCGCAGTTGACGAAGCGCTAGATCTGCCGTGCCTTCGGCAGATGCCGGAGCGCTGATGACCGTGGAAGCCGTGAAGGCGAACTCTCCGGGCTGGGCCTGCAGCGACATTGGCGCCGGCACGAGCGGAAAAGGGAATGCCATGAGCCCAAAGCATAGCCTCTTTCAGACGGCAAATGGCCCATCGGGCGCCGCCCGGCGCGGCCGCCAGCCGTCAATTGAATCGGAGCCTGTGATGAAGTCTCTCGCCCTTTTTGCCGCGCTCAGCGCCGCCTCCGCCGTCCTGGCGCAGGATTCTTTCACTCTCAAGCCCACCTTCGAGGAAGGCCAGGTCAACCGGTTCCAGAACACCGCTCAATTTGACGTGATGGGTCTGGTCATCGAAGCTCGATTTGTGGAGGTCCGCAAGGTGGTCTCCAAGACCGCCGAAGAAGTGACCGTCGAAAACACTTGGGAGGACTTTGTTGTCGTGGCCGATGGCTCCGAGCAGGAAGTTCCCAGCTCCAGCACCACGACCAAGTATTCGCTGACGGGCGCCCTGATCTCCATGTCGGGCGACATGGTGACTTCGGATGCCTACCGCGCAAGCATGGTGGACCACTTCAGCTATCCCGAGACCGCCGTGGCCGTGGGCGATGAGTGGGTGAAGGAGCACGCTGGAGACAGCGCAAAGGGCTTGATTGCGGCCAAGGCCACCTATAAGGTGATGGCCAAGGAAGAGCTGATGGGCATGACCGTCCTCAAGATTCAGGGCGATTACAAAGAGACCGTCGGTTCGGCTCCGGTGAGCGGCTCGGGCCACTTTTGGGTGAACGTCGCCAACGGCCAAGTGGTGAAGACCGACCGCGCTTGGAAGAACGTGCCGATGGCGCAGGCGCCGGTGCCGCTGAGCGGCAAGGTCACCAGCCAGATCATCATCGACTAAGCCGCTTGGCCGTCGAGTGAGCGCGGGCTCCCCAGCTTTGGGGAGCCCGCTTTTTTATGAGCTGAGATGATGGGCGAGGTCTTCGGCCCAGGCTCGCTTTTCCGCCAGCCGCTTGGCCAGGGTGAGCTGGCCCCGGCCGCGAATGAGGTTGAGGTCGGGCGGGTCTCCCTGGGCGAGCTGGAAGTAGTTGTCGCCGCGCAGATAATCCGTCAGGAACCGGATGCCGAGCTCGGTGGCAATGGCTTCGACGGCGCGAGGCATGAGGGCGATTTCGTGGGCCGGGGTCTCCTGCGCGGTGGTGATGAAGCCTCGTGCGACGGCCGCATAGACTTCGGTGCTCACCTGCACGGCTTCCGGGTCGGGCTCCATTTCTCCCGCGATGTTGCAGAGGCTTCGGGCCATGTCGCCCCAATCTGCCAGCCAGGTGTAGGGCATGATCGTGTCGAGATCGACCAGGCTTTTCACCTTTTGGCTGGTTCGGCAAAAGAGGAAGTTCTCCAGCTTGGTGTCGCCGTGGATGGCGGTGCGGCGGATGGATCCTTTGACCACTTCATCCTGCAGCAGGCGGGCAGAAGCTTCGGATTCCAAAGCAAATTCCACAAGGGCGGCCACACCCGGCTCGGCCATGCGGCTTTGATGCTCCTCCACTCCGTGCGCCAAATGGTGAAGGTGAGCGGTTGCCTCACGCACATCTTCCTCTTCCGGGAGCAAATCGCCTACCTCGTTAAGGTTCAATGATTGGCGCAGAACCCCGTGGAGCTGGGAATAGTAGCCCCGGGTGTCGCGGTATCCGGGCAAAGAAGATTCCAGTCCATCGGTGGACATGCTGCTGGAAAGGTCGCAGGCCAGCGCCAGTCCGCGGCCAACTTCTTCGGCAAGCGAAGCAGTATCGAGCCCCGCAGGCGCCTCACGAAGGCTTCGGCAGGTGAAGGAGTCGGGAATGAGCTTCATCATTCGCCAAACGAAAGTCTGCCGCCGGGTCTGGATTCGCAGCGACCAATCGCCTTCCAGAGTGGGAACAAGCCGCACCGGTTCCCACACGGCGCCGGCCGGCATGCCCTTGGTTCGAATGTAGTTCTCCTGCGCCTCGCTCCAGGCGGCCATGGCGGCCATCACGCGGTCGGGCTTGGTGAAGACATCGGTGTTCAGCCGCTGCAGCAGAAATTCCCGGCCGTCGGCGTCCCGCACATAGAAGGCGTGCAGGTTGATGTTGCCCCGGTGGCGAAACTGCGAAACTTCGGAGGGCCGCTCGATTTGGAACTGGCGGGCGACCCAAGTCACGTCGGCGTTGTCCAGCGCATGGCCGCTCATCAGCCGCTCGCCGACCTGCTCATGGCTCGAAGCCCCCAAATGGGCAGACATGATTTGACTGTACCTAGTAGCCGCGCTCCGGCCAAGTGCGGCCTGCGGGCTCTTGGCCCCGGGCCAGCTGAGCCAGCGCGTCGGCAATCCACTGGGCCCGCTCCGTCTCACCCTCCACCACATGGCTGCCCACATGGGGCGTAAAGCTGCCATAGCCAGCCTTGACGACCAGATCTTTGCTTCCGCCGAAGTGCGGCTCAGTTTTCGACTCGGGGTACCGCCACCAAACGTCGAGCCCCAACCGCCGAATCTGGCCCGACTCCACCCGCGCCAGCAGCGCCGGCTCATCGATCACTGAGCCCCGGCCGACGTTCACAACGATGGGGTCGGGCGCCAAGAGGTCGAGAAGCGGGCCGCTGACCAGCCCTCGGGTTTCCGGCGTTCCGGGCAGCGAGCAGATGAGCGCCCTCGCCCCCTCGGCGGCCTCATTCAAAAACTCCGGCCCGCCGACCTTGATGCCGGAGTCATCAGCCCGGCCAGGGGTCCGCCGAACGGCCGAAACCTCCATTCCCAGCGCCTGGCAGACCGCGCCGATTCGCTGGCCAATCTCTCCATAGCCCAGAAGGCAGGCCTTGGCGCCGCTCAGCTTGAGCTGCTGAGGCGTGTCGTGCCATCGAAACGCCCAGTCGCCCGAGCGCAGCTGCGACGTCTGCAAGGCCAGGGCGCGGGCGCAGGACATGAGGTGAGCGACGGCCATTTCCGCCGTCGCCGCCGCATTGCCGTGCAGGGAATAGACCGCGACTTCCGGTCGGGTGAGCAGCGCCCGGCGCGCCTTTTCGCTGACGCCGGC
>JBGSIR010000493.1:0-9484 GCA_041742415.1 Fimbriimonadaceae bacterium
ATATGGCGGTGCGCATCAAGGAGTTCTTCGGCGATGTGGAAGTGCTGGAAATGGCCTGGACGACCCGGGCGGGCTACGACGGGCTTTGGGCCGCCCTGCGCGGCGCCGCGAAGAACCAAGAGAGGGTGGTGTGGAACGAGCCGCCCAACAGCCCCTTCCGCGCCCGGTTTGATGACCATGGAGTGGCTGCGAAATCGGACGGCATGTGCATGCACCGGGCGGTCAACGTTCCGGCGGCGCTGCAAGAGATTGCGCCGAGACAAGGCGAAGGCGAGTTCACTCTAGCGGTGCGCGATGACGTGCTGCCCGAAAACTGCGGGCCGTGGCGGGTGGCGTGGGGGGGCGTCTCCTGCGAGGTCAGCGCTGCCGACTCGGCCGAGCTCCGCATAGACATCCGTCCGCTCAGCCAAGCCATCATGGGGTGCCCCAGCTGGGCCGAGCTGGCCATGCACGGCCTGGTCGACGAAGACGCTCCGGGCGCATCTGCTCAGGCGGCGGCCTTCTTTGGCGGACTTCCGGTCACCTATATGGACCCCTTCTGAAGCGGCGGCCCGCTGTGGAGCGTCCAAACCGGCGTATGAGTCAGATTTTGAGGCTCCGCGCCGCCGTTTTTTGCGCGGCGTCCCTCAGCGCAGCCGCGGCGTTTGCCCAAGCAGGCGACGTGGTGATTGCGGTGAACGGCAAGCCGGTGACGCGGGCGGAGTATGTGACCCGCATGGAGGTTCTGCCCAACATGGGCCGCATGTCGGGCGGCAGCTTCGTGCCCGGCGCGCCAGGCCTTCTCACGCTTCAGCAGATCATCAATGAGATGCTGATGATCGACTTGGCCCGAGAGCAGGGAGTCGCCGTGACCGAAGCGGAAGTGGACGCCGAGCTGGCTCACCGCATCAAGCGCAACCCCGATTTCGAGAAGACTTATGCCGCGCTGGGCATGGAGATCATGCGCCACGACCTGCGGGTGCAGGTGGCCGAATTCAAGCTCTCCACCAAGAACGTCACCGTGACGCCCTTCGAAATCGAGGCTTACTACAACGGCAACAAGGCGCGCTACTACACTCTGTCCAAGCGGTTTTCGCTGAGCCTCATCGCGGTGCGCACGCCGGAGGCCCGGAGCAAAGTCGAGTCCGAGCTTGCCTCCGGCAAATCGTTTGCCCAGGTGGCCCGGGAGCAGAGCGTGGACCCTTCGCGATTCAATGACGGCCGCATGGGCGACCTCTCCGAAGAAGACCTCTCCGAAAGGCTGAAGGAGCTGACGGCCGTGGCCAAGAAGGGCGACGTGCTGCCCTGGCTCGACCAAAGCGGCGTCCAGGCCCGCATCCGCATCGATGACATCAAGCCGAGCGAGGTGCTGCCCCTGGATGACACCCTGCGCGAGGAGATTCGCCGCCGGCTGATGCTGGATCGCGGCCAAATGCAGAATAACGTGCCTGCCCTGATGCGGGCGATGCGGGCGAAAGTGAAGATCACCTATTCGGGTTCGCCCTTCGACGCCCAGCTCAAGCAGCTCTTTGGAGAGACCGCCGGGCCGGGCATCGGACTGTGATCGCCGCCCTCGCTGAGCTGGGGCTGAGCGGGGCCAGCATCCACCATGCCGCCCCCGTGATGCTGACCCCCGACCTGCGAGCGCATCAGCTCTTCACGGGCTTTGCGCCTGCGGAGGCCGCCCATCGGCTCCGGTTCTTTGTCGAGCCGGATGCGGAGTGCTGGGTGAGGAGCGGCGGAGGCTGGGAGGCCGTGGCCTTTCGTCGGCTGGCAGACCGGGAAACCGGCGACGTCGTCGTGCCCGCCCAAGAGGCCGAGAACCCCGGCGGATTGGCCGGGCTGGTGTGGATCATGAACCGTCTGCTTGGCCCGGGCGGGTGTCCGTGGGATCAGGAGCAGACGCATGACACCCTCAAGCGCCATCTCATCGAGGAGGCTTACGAGCTGATCGAGGCGATCGAGGCCAGAGACTTGGAAGGCATGAAGGAGGAGCTGGGCGACGTGCTGCTGCAGCCCATCTTTCACGCCCAAATGCAGGCCCGCGATGGGGGCTGGGACAGCGAAGCGGTGGCCCAGGGCATCTGCCAAAAGCTCATTCGGCGACACCCGCACGTTTTTGGCGACGCCGCCGCCGAAGACGCACAGGCCGTGCTGGACCAGTGGCAGCGCATCAAGGCTGCCGAAAAGGCCGCCGCCAGGGCCTCCTTGCTGGACGGAATCCCCGATGGGCTGCCGGCGCTCATGCGGGCCATGGAGGTGAGCAAGCGCGCCGCGAAGGCGGGATTTGAATGGCCTGATGAGGCCAGCGTCTGGGAGAAGGTGCGCGAAGAGGAGGCCGAGCTGATGGCCGCCGAGAGCCCGGATGACCAGGCCGATGAGTTCGCCGACCTCATCTTTGCGCTGGTGAATGTGGCCCGGTGGCGGGGAATTGATCCCGAAGATGCGCTGCGCCGCATGGTCAGCCGCTTTTCGGCCCGGTTCCGCCGCATGGAGGCCGCCGCCGCCGTGCCGCTCAAGAATCTTTCTCCCGAAGAGTGGGAGCTGCATTGGCGGGACGCAAAAGCCGCCGAATCGCGGTAGCCTCTGCCCTCGGAATGGCGGAAAGAATTCGCATCGGCATCATTGGCTGCGGCCAGATCGCTCAGCACCACATGAAGACATACGCGGGCATCGAGGGCGCCCATATGACGGCCTTCTGCGACGCCAACCTGGCAGCCGCCCAAAAGGCCGTCGAAGACTTTGGCCCCGGCGACGCCGTGGACGACTTTCGCTGGATTTTGGAGCGGGATGACATCGACGCCGTCGATGTGTGCCTCCACAACAACCTCCATGCGCCGGTGACCATCGCGGCGCTGCAGGCGGGCAAGCACGTTTATTGCGAAAAGCCGATGGCGGGCAGCTTTGCCGACGCCGAGGCGATGCACAAGGCCGCAGCCGCCAGCGGAAAGCATCTGCACATTCAGCTGTCCACGCTCTATGCCGACGAGACCCGCGCCGCGCGTGAGCTCATCGCGGACGGCCATTTGGGTGAGGTCTTCCACGCCCGCAGCGCTGGCTTCCGCCGCCGGGGACGCCCCTATGTCGATGGCTACGGCACGCCGAGCTTTGTGCAGAAGAGCCACGCCAGCGGCGGCGCGCTCTATGACATGGGCGTCTATCACATCGCCCGCATCCTTCACCTGATGGACAGCCCCACCCCTGAGCGCATCAGCGGGCGAATCTATCAGAAGACCGACATGGACCAGGCCCGCCGCGACAACAGCGGCTACGACGTGGAGGAGCTGGGCCTCGGCTTCATCCGGTTCACCGACGGCCGCACGATGGAGCTGGCCGAGAGCTGGGCGGCGATGCTGGACACCTTCGGCGGGTCGTTCCTGCTGGGCAGCAAAGGCGGCGTGCGCCTCGATCCGTTCGGCTTCTTCACCTCGCTGGGCCACATCTCCATCGACGCCACCGCCCGCCTGGGCGAGGCCCGCTACCGGTGGGACAACGTGGTGGGCGACGGCGGCGTGTGGGGCGACAGCCAGCGCCACTGGATCGCCGCCCTCCAGGGCCAAGTCGAGCTCCTGCCCACCGCCGACATCGCGTTGAACACGATGCTCATTTCCGAAGGCGTCTACCTTTCGTCCGAGCTGGGCAGGGAAGTCACCGCCGACGAAGTGCGCGAAAAGTCGGTGAGCACGGCGCGGCAGGTCTAAACAACTGAGCCCCTCTCAGTCGAAGCGGGAGGGGCTAACCGAAGTTCTAGTTTGTTTCCGCAACTGTGCTGCGGCATGGGATGCCCGTGGGACACGTTATGTTTAGCACGGTGAATTCTGCCAAGACCCAAGGATGCCCAAGTTTTGGATGTTCTGGCAAAACAATGACCTCTGCGGCGATGAATCCAACATCACTGCAGGGGCCGCGCAAAAGAGAAGGTTTGGAATCGGGCCTACTTGTCTTCTGAGTCGCCGCTTTTGTCCTCTGGCTTGTGAATGAGGTTCTTTGCGGCCTTGACCGCGATGTGTGCGCTTTCCTCAACGACTCCTGCGATGGTGTGCGCCACGCTTTTGATTTCGCCGATGGCGGTCAGAGCTTTCCCTTCGGCCTGAGTTTCACGACCCTCTTCAATCAATTCGTCGCTGCCCATGATCTTGCCCGCGACTTCCTCGCCTTTTCCGATCGCTTCCTTGATTTTGCCCTTGGCTTTTTCTTCGCTGCCAGTGCCAGAGTTGATTACTTTTTTGCTATCCACAATGTTTAGGACTCCGGTTCGACGCCGAGCATTCGGTTCAGAAGGTTTATTCTGTAGAGTTGAGCCCCAGATGGATACGCTCCACCTCTCCTCGAACAGTTCCAGGGCTGGCGAGATAGGGTGAAGGAGGCTTGCAGGGGGCCGGGACTGGCTTGCCCAAGGGGGAGGTTTCAACCGCATTGACCTCCTCCAAGCCAAGGTTCCAAGCCTCTCGCCTGCGCGCCGCTTCCGTGGCCCGCAGGCCGCTGCTTCCACGGGCTAGAATGACCCCCCAGAGACATGCGCCGCATCATGGTCATTGGGAGCGGACCGATCATCATCGGTCAGGCGGCGGAGTTCGACTACGCCGGGACGCAGGCGTGCCGCAGCCTTCGTGAGGAGGGCTGCGAGGTCATCCTGATCAATTCGAACCCCGCCACGATCATGACGGACCTCGAAATGGCGGACCGCGTCTATATCGAGCCGCTGACGGTGGACTTTTGCCGGCGGGTCATCGAGCGGGAGCGGCCCGACGGACTGCTCGCTACCTTGGGCGGGCAGACCGGCCTGAACCTCGCCAGCGCCCTTGCTGATGCCGGAGTGCTGGAGGAGTTCAACGTGAAGCTGCTCGGCACGCCGCTGGAGGCCATCCGCAAGGCCGAAGACCGGGAGCTGTTCCGCGCCCTTATGCGCGAGATCCGCGAGCCGGTGCCGGAAAGCTGGATCGTCGAAACCGAAGCCGAGCTGGAGGCCCTGCTGGACGAGGCCCCCTACCCCTGCATCATCCGCCCTGCTTACACTTTGGGCGGCACCGGCGGAGGCGTGGCCCACAACCGCGAAGAGCTGTGGGAGATCGGCCAGAAGGGGCTGCGGCTCTCTATGCGCAGCCAGCTCATGATCGAGCGCAGCCTGCTGGGCTGGAAGGAGGTGGAGTATGAGGTGATGCGCGACAGCCAAGGCACGGTCATCACCATCTGCAACATGGAGAACCTGGACCCGATGGGCGTGCACACCGGCGACTCTATCGTCGTGGCCCCCAGCCAAACGCTCAGCGACATCGAATACAACATGCTGCGCACGGCTTCGCTGAAGATCATCTCGGCGCTGGGCATCGAGGGCGGGTGCAACGTGCAGCTTTCGGTGAACCCGAACGGGTTCGACTACTACGTCATCGAGGTTAATCCCCGCGTGTCGCGCTCTTCCGCCCTGGCCAGCAAAGCCACCGGCTACCCCATCGCCCGCGTGGCGGCCAAGATTGCGCTGGGCAAACAGCTCCACGAGATCGAGAACAGCGTCACCAAAACCACTCGCGCCAGCTTTGAGCCCGCTCTGGACTACTGCGTGGTCAAGATTCCGCGCTGGCCCTTCGACAAGTTCCCGGGAGGCGACCGCCGCCTGAGCACCCAGATGAAGGCCACCGGCGAAGTGATGGCCATCGACCGCACCTTCGAATCGGCGCTGATGAAGGCGATTCGCGGACTGGAGGTCAAGAGCAAGGACCTGCGCCACCCCCGATTCCAAGGCCGCCCCTTTGCCGGGCCCGAAAAAGAGGCCGCCCCCATGCCCGACGGCGACCTGGAGCGGGCCATCGCTCAGCCGACCGACGAGCGGCTGTGGGCGTTGGCCGAAGGCATCCGGCGTGGCTGGAGCCTCGAGCGCATCAACCGCCTGAGCCATGTGGACCCTTGGTTCCTGAACAAGATCGCCGGATTGGTTCACCTGGAGGGCCGCCTGGTGCTCTCGCGCATGACGGCAGGCTCATCTGAGCCGCTGGAGAAGCTGGTCCAAGAGGCTTTCCTCGCAGGCTATCCCAGCCCCGCGATCCGAAGCATCATCGGGTGCCTCCCGGAAGTGATGGAGGCCTTGGGTCAGCGGCCGGCCGACGAGGCCCTGCTTCAGATCGCCCTGGAAGACTCCGCCGCCATCGAGCCCCTGCTGGCGATGACGAACTACATCGACTGGCAGAAGGCCGGGGAGCGGTACTGGATCGGCGCCCCGCCGGTTGACGTGCAGGGCGTGAGCAACGCCACCTTATCGGCGATGAACAACCTGCGGGCGGCTTCTGCGCAACGGGGCTTCGACCCCTTCTTCGTCCGCCGACTGAGCGACCAGACGACGGGCGCGATGAAGGCCTTCTTGCAAGAGGCTGACCGCGCCATCGTGACTTGGCAGGTGCAGCCGGTCTTCAAGATGGTGGACACCTGCGCCGGCGAGTTTGCCAGCGCGACGCCCTATTACTACTCGACGTTTGAGTCGGTGAACGACTAAGCCAGGCCGCTATTTGCCCGCGTAAGGATTCATTTGGTCGGGCGCAAGCGGTGTCCGGGTAGCTTCTTCGCGCTCTTTGCGGATGCCTTCCATCTCGCGAAGCTTGTATTCGATGTAGATGGACTTCTGCTCATCGGTCCACATCGCCTGCTCTTCTTCGCCGTTATAGACGCCGGTGGGGAAGGTGGGCGGCTGGGGCTGGCTGGCCACGGAAATGTACACCGCTCCAAAGAGCAGTGCGGCGCCTCCGATCAGGATGGGCGCCCAGTTGGTTTTCTTCTTGGAAGTCTCAGACATTTTGACTTGAAATGGCGTCGGCCCAGGGATTGCCCCGGGGCCGACGCCATGGACTCACTTTCCGCCGCCGGCTGCCGCCGTGGTGTCTTCTGCAAGACCCCGATCGGCGTTCTGAGGCGGATTGGCGGCCAGTTCGCTCTGCTTGGCCGAAGTGTAGGCCTGCTTCTGCTCCTCGGTCCACATGCTCGCTGCTTCGCCGCTTGCGGCTTTGTCAGCTTCGGTGATGTCGGGAACATCGGCGGCTGGCTCGCATCCGATGGCGAGCACAAGGCTCGCCGCCAGAATGGCGAAGGTCAGCTTAGTTCGACCAAGGAGTCGCGCCACCAATGGCCTCCGGAATCGCTGCGATCTGTCGGCAGGGCAGGCTGCCCAGGGGCGAGCCTTCGCGCGGGAAGAGCGCAAGGAGCTCGTCCGGATTGGCGCAATAGCCGCTCACGCGCTGCTCGAAGGTGGCGGGAAGGGCGGTGCGGTCCCAGCCGTAGGCTCCGTTCAGGTTCATGCCGCGGAACTGAACGCCCTTGGCATGAGAGTCAGCAAAGACGATGTTCAGGCGTCCGTTCCAGCGCAGGCTGGAGTTTCGGTTGGCGCCCGGGTAGAAGTCCAGAATCCAGCCTTCGCCGCCCATCGTCGGGCGAGGGGTGTCATAGGAGTTGCCCAAGGCGAAGAGATCGGAGGGGCTCTCCATGCTGGTGATTGACTTTCCGGTGTTGAATCGGACGGCTCGGCCAGTGGCATCATTCCGTCCGCGGCAGTCCTGCGCGGAGCCGCCGTCGCTGCATCGCTCGGCTTCAATCATGCCGCCGGCGGAGCGGATTTCGAATCCCCAGTTGTAGCCATGGTCGGGCACGTTTCGGCTGATGTTCGGGAGGGTGTTGCCGGCCGAAAGAGCCCAGCGGACTCCGTTCTCTCGGTTGCCGTACCAGATGTCGAAGTTCTTGTGGTACGGATACATGGTGATCTGCGGGTCGCCGCCGCCATTCACCACGTTGTTGCCGTTCGAGTTGTCATAGATCGAAGGGAATCGGTCGTCATGGTCGGTCACGTAGAGCTGCATCGAGGTGCCGATCTGCTTAACGTTGCTGAGGTCCGAGGTCTTCTTCGCGGCGGCCTTTGCCTGGGCAAAGACGGGGAAGAGGATGGCGGCGAGGATGGCGATGATGGCAATTACCACCAACAGTTCAATAAGCGTGAAGGCTTTTTTCATGGCAGTCCCCAAAGAGACCTCTCGTTATCGCCCTGCTTTGTTAAGGAAGTGTTAACGGAATGCTGCGGGAATGTTAAGGTTTGCTTTCAGGCTGAAAGAAGGCCAAAGGGGGACTCCCAAAAGTCCCCGCACCGTCGCGTTCACAATGGAGTCCATGCTCCGCATCCTCGATTCACTCCCTGTCGGCCGCCGGGTGGGCGTTGCGTTCTCTGGGGGGCTCGACACTTCGGTGGCGGTCGCCTGGATGCGTGAGATGGGGGCGATGCCCTGCTGCTACACCGCGAAGCTGGGTCAATACGACGAGGTGGACGTCGAATCGGTGCCCGCCCGCGCGCTGGAATATGGCGCAGAGCTGGCGCGTCTCATCGACTGCCGCCCCGAGATGGTGCGCGAAGGCCTGGTGGCCCTGCAGTGCGGCGCCTTCCACATCTCCAGCGCGGGGCGAACCTATTTCAACACCACGCCCATCGGACGCGCGGTCGCCGGAACCATGCTCGTGACCGCCATGGCCGAGGATGATGTGCACGTCTGGGGCGACGGCAGCACCTATCGCGGCAACGACATCGAGCGCTTTTACCGCTACGCCCTGCTGGCCAACCCCAATGTCGAAATCTACAAGCCCTGGCTGGACGAAGAATTTGTGCGCCTGCTGGGGGGGCGCAAGGAGCTGAGCGAGTGGCTGGAGGCCCGGAATCTGCCCTACCGCGACAAGAAGGAGAAGGCCTACAGCACCGACGCCAACATCTGGGGCGCCACGCATGAAGCCAAAGACCTTGAACTGCTCGACCGAGGCATCACCACCGTCGAGCCCATCATGGGCGTCCGATTTTGGGATTCGGCGGTTCAGATCGACGCCGAGATCGTCACGGTTGAGTTCGAGGGCGGCTGGCCGGTGCGCATCAACGGAGAGGCCTTCGACGACCAAGTGGCCCTGGTGGAGAAAGCAAACGAGATTGGCGGACGCCACGGCCTGGGCATGAGCGACCAGATCGAGAACCGCATCATCGAAGCCAAGAGCCGCGGCATCTATGAGGCGCCGGGCATGGCGCTGCTCCACACCGCATATGAGCGCCTGGTGAACGCCATTCACAACGAAAACACCATCGAGACCTACCGCGACCAGGGCCGCCGATTGGGCCGGCTGATGTATGAAGGCCGCTGGTTCGACCCCCAGGCGCTGATGCTGCGCGACAGCCTCCAGCGGTGGGTGGCCTCTCTGGTCACGGGCCGCGTGACCCTGGAGCTGCGGCGGGGCGAGGACTACACCATCCTCAACACCGAAGGCGAGAATTTCGCCTATCACCCCGAAAAGCTGAGCATGGAGAAGAGCGAGGGCGAATTCACCCCCACCGACCGCATCGGCCAGCTCGCCCTGCGCAACATGGACATCCAGGACACCCGCGCCAAGCTGGGGCGGTACCGCGAGATGCCCGCCCTGGGCGGCCAAAGCGGCCCGCTCCAGCTGCCGGGCGGCGAAGACTAAGGCGCGGGCAGGCGGACGATGAGCTCTGGCCCGTTTC
>JBGSIR010000494.1:0-1761 GCA_041742415.1 Fimbriimonadaceae bacterium
GCCGAGGCCGCGGGCTATGTGGGCCTCGTGGTGCTGGCCGGGCTCGATGCCCTGCTGGGCGGCCTGCGGGGCGCCACCGAGGGCCGCTTCAGCAGCTCCATCCTGTTGTCAGGACTGGTCATTAATGGACTCATTGCCTGCGCTTTGGCATGGATGGGCGAAAGAATTGGCCTGAATCTTTACCTGGTCAGCGCATTCGTGCTAGGCTGGCGCATCTTTACAAACGCAAGCCTGCTTCGCCGACACGCCCTTTCGACGTGGCGCGATGAGCAGGCCCGCAAACGAGCCCGCAAGGAAGGCGAGGCCGAAAAGAGAGGAGCTTGATGGAAGGGAATCCCAGAATCTTTCTGGAACTGGCAGGGTCGAAGGCCGTGGCAATGGCCGCGTCGCTCGAAGATGACGGCGAGCTGAGGTGCGATGCCCTGGCCGAAGTCGCCTGCCGAGGCATCCGCCGAGGCGAGGTGGAGGACCTTGAGGAGACCGCCCGCGCCGCCGGAGTCGCCCTGGACCGCCTGGGCAAAGAAGTAGGCCACCACGCCGAAGAGGTGGTCGTCAATATTTCCGGCTATCGTCTGCACAGCGAGATCACCCAGGGCCTGCTGATGATTTCGCCGCCCGGGCGCCTCATCCGCCGCGAAGATGTGCTCCAGGTGGTCACCTCCAGCCGCCAAATGTCTTTGGAGGCCGGCTGGGATCAAGTCATGGCCGCTCCGCTCGCTTTTCGCATCGACGGAGGCCGGGGAATCTCCGACCCCATCGGCCGTCCCGCCCGCCGCCTGCAGGCGACCACCAGCGTGGTCATCGGTCCTGAATCGAACTTGAAGGCCCTTGAGGGAGCCCTGGAGCGCATCGGCCGCCGCGCCGAGATGATGGTCGTGCAGGGCATGGCCTCCGGCCTCGGCTCGCTCACCCCCAAGGAGATGGAGGACGGCGCCCTCATCGTGGACATCGGCCAATCCACCACCACTTTTGCGGCGTTTTTCGACGGCGCCATGACCAGCACCGCCGTCTTGGGCGCGGGCGCAGGGCATGTCACTTCCGACCTCGCCGAGCTGCTCAAAACCTCTCCCGACGAAGCGGAGCGCCTGAAGATGGAGCACGGCTCCGCCATGAGCGACGGCGTGCGCGAAGAGGACGTGGTGACGATCCGCCAGAAGGGATCAGGCGAAGAGCGCCCCCTGCAGCGGCGCATCCTCTGCGAGATCATCGAGAGCCGCATGGAGGAGATTGCCGAGTGGGCCGCCGAGCAGGCTGAGGAGATCTCCCGCAAGCCCAGCACCCTGGTGCTGACGGGTGGCGGCAGCCTGATGCCCAAAACCGCGCAGCTCTTTGGCGAGGTCATCGGCGTGCGCGCCCGGCTCGCCAAGCCCAAGGTAAGCGGCGCCTATTCCAGCCGCCTCAACCGCCCCCAGGCTTCGGCCCTTTTGGGCATGGCAAAATATGTTTTGGAGCATGAAGCCGACGAATTTGAGCCCGCTTCTGGGGCCGATAGTTGGCGCGAACGCATTCGTACGCTAAAATCGCTTATTGGCGGGCCTAGAAGCTAGGATTGCAGGGCGCGACAGTACGATTTTTTCGTTCAAGAGAACAGGCTAATGGAGCAGCAAGGCGCAATCATCAAGGTGATCGGTGTGGGTGGAGGCGGATCAAACGCCGTCAACCGCATGATCGAAGCCGGAATTCAAGGCGTGGAGTTCGTTGTGATGAACACCGACGCCCAGGCTCTCGACCGGAGCCAGGCGCCCCGGCGGCTTCAGCTCG
>JBGSIR010000495.1:0-5783 GCA_041742415.1 Fimbriimonadaceae bacterium
CGTGCTGCCAAGTCGAGACCCCCGCCCGGCGCTCTGAGATGCCTGGGGTGTAGTCGGCTTGGCCGTCGCTCAGCAGCGGCGAAGTCACCCCCAGCCCCGCTCACCCCCGACTGCGACACCCGCTGGCCAAAGGAGTTCGTAACAAAAGCGTCCGCCGTCGAGTTCGGATAGGTGATGCCCGTGACATACCCATCCGCGCTGTAGGCCAGCGCAGTGTTTCCGCCATCAGGATACCCGTCAGGACAATACCGTAGTTGCCTTCCCGATTTTACCAACTGTATAGACAAGCCCGATTAAAGCTAGAACATCACAGAATGCGCGACAGCAAGCTTCAAGAGATGCAGGTTGCAACACGACAAAATCAAGATGCATATAACGCAATTTAAGCAATCAATTCTTCCTTCTTCCGAATTTTAAAATCTGCAATTTCAAATGGAAAAGACAGGCTTTTGACCGGACTCGCCTAAGGCGGAGACGATACTCAATACAATCATACCAATCCACTAGCAAGCACTAAATCCTAGCATATTCTTTCTATTGAGCGCGTGAAACCCCAAGATTACAACCCGAACCATTTAGCATACACTAAATAGACTCCTGGGGACGGCCAAGCAAGCGCCTCATCTCATACATGTCCGGAAGAGGGCTAGGCAAGCTCATGTACTCCAAACAGGTATCAGTCATAATTGTTAGGATAGGGTAGCCTTTTCCAACAGCCACTCTCTCCACAACAAGCCTGTTCACTTTTTCGGCAGACGTAACCAACAAGCTGGCGAATCTGATCCTGCGGACCATATCAGGCTCTAGCATCAAGTCCTCCGACACTTCAATTCGCACACTTACCGAGTCTAAGTTCTTTGAAAACCTAGCTGGCCCCACGCTCGAGTGCTTTATGCGTGAACACATCGAAAGCCCATAAACATCAATTCGACCATGCATCCAGGGCAACTCCGAACAAGAGTAGAAGGAGCGCCGCTTGCAAATTGCAGAGTTAACGAAAAGTATGTCCGAAATAAAGCCACTCCCTTCCTGATACTTGCCCCCGAAAACCCAATCGAATTGAACCACTTTGGCGCTCCTTGCTTGGCTACAACAGTTTAACGGTTTAATAGGATGCCGCTTCATCCAGCTGGCGTGCCCTTACCCGCTTAAGCATTGGCGCAAATGACTTGAAGAAGTCTCCCAGCATTTGCTTGATCGAGAAGGCCTCACCCAAAACTGGAACAAAGCCTGCAACGTCTTCGGATAGACCACCGTGACCACATTATTCTAATGAAACATCTTCACAAGCGGCCAAAGATACAGACGCCTCAAACGCTCCCGGTACTCGCTCAGAGCGATTTCGGCCATACGGGCTCCAGGGTTCTCTGTTATAGGGGCCAGCATCACTCATTACCATCTCGCGTTCATCCCTCCGCGCTTCTGCGCGAACGTCATATTCTGCTACTGGCTCTAGGTAAACAGGCACTTTTTGCCCTGTTACAGGGTCTTTAATCGGCTGCTTTGAATATCTAAGCTCTGGTGGATCCTGTTTCGTAATGCCCCATTTCATGAACTCACCTCTTATTGCATTCCAAAGCCTATAAAGCCTTGTTCTTGCGAGCCCCTCCGGATCAGCAAAGCTAATCGGTGAGTTGCCAGCGTAGGCGTACCAATTCCCCCCATCCTGAATCGGATCAGGAGACAGGAAGCGGCCTGCGGCGGGATCATAATACCTGTGGCCGAGGAGCTGGAGGCCGTTGGGGTCGCTTTGGTAGCCCACCGAGCCGCCATAGCCGAACGGGCCCTTCCAGGCTCCCCAAGAAGACTTCAGCTCGCCCCAAGGCGAATAGTTGCGGCTGGCCGTGACCGAGCCGCCCGCCGTGAGCTGGCGGCCCACCGACTTGCTGCCGGCGTGCTGCCAAGTCGAGACCCCCGCCCGGCGCTCTGAAATGCCTGGGGTGTAGTCGGCTTGGCCGTCGCTTAGCAGAGGCGAAGTCACCCCCAGCCCCGCCCGAGTAAAGGTCTTCGCCCCGCTCACCCCCGACTGCGACACCCGCTGGCCAAAGGAGTTCGTAACAAAAGCGTCCGCCGTCGAGTTCGGATAGGTGATGCCCGTGACATACCCATCCGCGTTGTAGGCCAGCGCCGTGTTTCCGCCCGGCCCCGAAATCAGATTCGCGCGGCCCGCAAAGTCATAGCCATAGCTCGTCGTCCCGCTCGGCCCGGTGGCCGAGAGAAGGCGGTCGCTGGCGCCATAGGTGTAGGTCCACGCCTGCCCGTTTTCGGTCTTGGCGGTTCGGTTTCCGTTGGCGTCGTAGCTGTAGCTGCCCGTGAACCCAGGGCCGACCGCCGCCAGGAGCTGGCCGACGTTGTCGTAGCTGTAGGTGGTGAGCCCGCCTTGGCTGGAGCTGTCGATAGTCGAAATGAGGCCGTCGGCCAGATAGGTGTAGGCCACCCGCGAAAGGAGGGCGTTGTTGGACGTGTTCCGCAGGTCCTGCATCTGCAGGCGGCCCAAGGAGTCATAGGTGAACGTTTCCTTGGTGTTGTTGGCAAACTGCTGCCAATCCAGCCGGCCGGTGGCGGAGTTGTAGAAGTAGCTCGTCGTCTCGCCGACGGGGTTGGTCATCGACGTGACGCGGCCGAAGTGGTCTCGCCCGTAGGTGGTCGTTTTTGTGCCGTTCAGCGTGCGCGAGGCGAGGTCGAACGTCGCGTTGTAGGCATAGGTCAGGACGCCTTGGGGCGTCGTCATGGAGGAGATTCGGTTGAGCGAATCATAGGCCACCGAGGACGTGCCCGTGGCATCCGTCATGCTGGTCTGGCGGCCTGCCGAATCGTAGGTCACCGAGACGCCGGTCTGGAACGGGAAGTAGTTTTTGCCGGTGAGCTGACCGGCGTTGTTGTAGGTGTAGGCCTGCGTCTGGACTACCGTCGGGGCGGAGCCGCCAAGGTAGGTGCCCTGCTTCGACTGCGTGAGGTTTCCGGCGGCGTCGAAGGTCCAGCCTTCCCATCGGCCATCGGTGAGCCACTGCGCTGCTGGGCGCATGGCGCGATCGGTGGTGGTGGTGATGGTGTTGCCGGTGGGGCCGGTTTCGGTGACCGAAAAGCCGTAGCCGCCGCCCTGGTAGACCGCCAGCGTGTCGTTATAGGCGTAGCTGGTGGTGCTTTGGTTGGCGTCGGTGGCGGTGAGAAGCCTTCCGATGGGGTCGTAGGTGAAGGCCGATGCCTTGTTGCGCTCGTTGACGGCCGTGAGGACATTGCCCTCGGGGCTCAGGGTAATGGTCGAGGTGGTGCCGTCGCCATTCTGAATTCCGCGCAGGCGATGCCAGCTGTCATAGAGGAAGGTCTGCGTGATGCCGACAGCCGAGACATTGATGGGCCTTCCCCACGAGTTGAACGTGGCGCTGGACGCTGGGAGAGTAAGGATGGGCGTTGTCGAGCTTCCCGTCGGGCGAGATGCCTGCATCATGCCCGTCAGATTCCCTTGCGAATCGCGGGTGAGCTGAAGATAGCTTTGGTCAGCTCCGGTGATCGTCGTGACCTGTCCATAGCTGTCATAGGCCAGCTCCATACGCTTGTTCGATTGATGATCGAAAAAGGCGAGCGGTCGGTTGGAAGCGTCGTAGGTGACGGTAGAGGACTGCCCGAGAGGGTTCGTGACCGAGGTGACGTAGCCGGCGGCGTTATAGGCGACCGAGGTGGTGCGGCCCATGGGGTCAGAAGCCGTCAGGACGTTATTTTGCTGAAGCCGATCTGTGCTGGCGGTGTTGTATGTCCAGCTCCAGTTGCGGCCAAGCGGGTCGGTGTATTGGGCAAGGTTTCCTTTGCTGTCGGCGCTGAAGTATTCGTTGATGCCGAGCGAGTGAGAGGTTTGGGTGACTTTGCCGTCTTGATAATGAACCCGAGAATTGAGGATAACGTTCGACACACCGGAGATCGTTTCCTCGGTGTAGGTCTGGGCATATTCGTACCATGTGGATGAGCCGGCTGGCGGGTTCACCGCCTGCAGCCGGAAGGTTTGGGGCCAGTAGCTGTAGCCCCAAGTGTTGCCTTCCAAGTCGGTCTGCGAGCTCATGCGGCTCGAGTACGGCTGGTATGCAAATGATCGGCTCAGCACCTGCCCGCTCAGCGGCGGATATGTGATGCCCGTCAGGTTATTGGCGCTGTGCCCAATGGTCCATGAGAGCCCCGAGGGCTCGGTGACCGAGCTCAGCTTGGCGCCGGGGCCTACGTAGGTGTAGCCGAAGAGAAGCTTCCGGTTGGATGGATCAGTGACCTCTGTCGGCTGACCATGCGAATTGCGAGTAATGGTGATGGAATTGCCATGGGGGTCAAGGACCGAGTTTAGGAGGCCGGTAGTCCCTGTGAACACGTACTTGAAACGAGCACTGTTCTCCAGTGTGAAGTTGAACGCATCCCAGGTGAGCTTGGCCGGAATACCGTCTGAGCCGTGATAGAGATATCCACCCTGCCCTGGGGCAGGCGTGAAAGGGAATCGCATCCCGTCGGACCGGACAAAAGTGATCTGGGACTTGGGAGTTTGATATTGCTCTGAGGGCGCCCATTCCAAGCGCATTGAGTAAGAGTGAGTCCAGCCGAGCCCAAGTGTTGTGTCCGAACCGAGCTGGCTTGAGCTCAGCGAATTGTAAAAGAGCCGGAACGGCACCCTAAGGTCGCCGCGGCTGCTCCAGTTCGAAAGCTCGAATGAGAGGAGCATGTTCCCAGCCAGCTTATTGAGCTCAAAGTGAGTCTGGCCGCCCGTCGGGCCGCCCCCGCCCCCAGTGCCGCCAGAACCGCCGCCAGCTCCACCTCCGCCGCCACCTGTGCCCGGATCAATACGAATGGGCGGACCGATCGGGCGAACGTACCAATCCGGCCGTCCAAGCGCCCATTCAATACCGGGCATCGCTGAAGAAGTCGAAGAAGATCCTGACGAGCCTTCTTGGGGCGTTGGCTCACCTTCAGTCGGATCTTCACCCGAAGGCGGAGGCGAGGCAAGAGAGGCCGACAGCAGCCTCTCCAGAAGCTCTCCGTCGCCCGACTTTTGAGCACGGCTGATTGCCTTCTCAAGCCGAATGGTTCGATCCCGCTCAAGCGTCTCTTCCGTCCAGATTCCGGCGCGCAGGTGAGCTTTCCGCTGTTCTCCCGTCGGCTGCAGGCCAAAGGAGTTCGGCCTCTGCTCAACGGTCGCCAGAGTCAGGCTCACCGACGGCCCGGCAAAAGCCGCTCCTGCCGCTAAGAACGTCAACAGAGTGGCCGACGGTAAACGCCGCGTTAGGCTCATGCTCCGTATCATAAACCAAGTTTTCTGAATTTGGGGAACTCTTTTGAGAGTTTTCGTGAGCCGCTCATGAGCCGGGATGCAAGTGCCCCTCCAGGCACCCAGACGTCATACTAGGCACTGGACCATGAAGACCGCGTGCTTTGCTCTCCTCATCCTCCCAGCGGCTGCTCAGGCGGCGCTGACGCTCTCGGTGGACGCCAAGAACGGGGATGCCATCTCGGGCGACCACAAGTTTGTGGTCCGGGTGCAGTCGAATGCGGTGGTCACGAACGTTGAGTTTTATGCCAACGGCGAGCTGATTTCGACCGATGACAGCCAGCCCTATGAGTTCGATCTGGATACGCTGCGCTATGACGACGGGCCGATCAAGGTGCGCTTTGCGGGCTATGACCGCGCCGGGGGCCGGGCGGCCAGTGAGCTGACGCTGAGCGTGGACAACAAGCTTGGCCTGGGGGCGCCTCACCACGTGGCCGAAGGCGAAAAGGCTCTGACCGACGGGGACTGGGCCGCCGCGCTGGCG
>JBGSIR010000496.1:0-2061 GCA_041742415.1 Fimbriimonadaceae bacterium
GGCTGGTTGGCGGTGATCTCTGGCCCGAAGGCCGCGTGCGCGCCCACCCCCGCGAGGCCGCCCAGCAAAAACACAAGCACCAGCCTCAGCCGGCCATCCGCCAGCTCGATGAGTGGCCCCACCCCGGCCAAGAAGACCATGTTTCCCAGCAGGTGCAGCGGCCCGGCGTGAAGAAAGAGCGATGTGAACGCAGTGAGCGCAGAGGGCAGGAGCGGCTGGAAGGCAAACCGAAGCGTGATGTCGGGGTCCAGCGCCGAGGCAAAGGCGGCCGCCAGGCACGCGCAGATCAGCATCAGGGTGGCCCAGGGCGTTTTGTCCCGCGCCGGCATAGAGGCCCCTTAGGCTTCCTGAAGCATCGCTTCGGGGAATTCAGCGTTGATGTAGGTTTCCTTCACGTCGTCCAGGTCGTCCAGCATGTCCAGCAGGCGCAGCACCTTGCCCAGGTCGTCCTCAGTAGGCTCGGCCATGTTGGTCGGCGTCCAAAGGATCTCAACCTGGCTGATCTTGAACCCAGCCTTCTCCAGCTCAGCGCTGCAGGCGTGCGCCATCTCCATGGGCGCGGTCACCTCAAAGCCTTCGTCGGTGGCCTGAATGTCATCTGCCCCGGCGTCCAAAGCGGCCAGAGTCAGCTCCTCCTCATCGGCCGGGCCCACCACCTGAATCTTGCCCGCGCGCATGAACTGCCAGCTCACGGAGCCATTTTCGGTGAGGCTGCCGCCGCACTTCGTGAAGGCGTGGCGCAGATTGGCCACCGTGCGGTTTCGGTTCTCGGAGTAGACCTCGATGATGACGCCGACTCCGCCGGGAGCCATGCCTTCGTAGACGATCTCCTCGTAGTTTTCGCCGTCCACGTCGCCCGCGCCTTTGGCGATGGCCCGCTCGATGTTCTCCCTGGGCAGGGAGTTCTCCTTGGCCTTGGCGATGGCGGTGCGCAGGCGCACGTTGGCGTCGGGATCGCCGCCGCCGAGGCGAGCCGCCACGATGATCTCACGCGCCATTTTCGTGAACATCTTGCCGCGGATGGCATCCTGCTTGCCTTTGCGGATGCGAATGTTATGCCATTTAGAATGCCCAGCCATGGGGGTTGCTCTCAGATCTTTTCGACGTCAATGTCCAGCACGAGGTGGACGTAGTTGGCCTGAAACTTGCGCTCATCGTTGGAGAGCATCTTGTACTGCTCTTCGCTGATGGCATCCTTAAACCGGTCGCGCATGCGGCGCTCGGCCTCGGCATGCACTGCGGCCGAAGTCTTCGGGAGCACATCCCGGTCGACCATCACGGCCAGGGTGTTGTCGGCATAGACGTTGGCCACCTCGCCGGTGAGCCCCAGCATATGCTCAAAAAGGCCGCGCGCGCGGTCTTCATCGCTGAGGGTGCGCGGCTTGATGACCACGCGGTCGCCTTCTTTCAGGGCAGCCATAGATTCAGCCAGGATACCTGGGCTCACACGGTTCGGCGGAGGCAGAAAAGGGCCAGCGCCTCCAGCTCATCCATGCGCTCCACATGGGGACGGAGGTCGGCCACGGCTCGGCTGAGCATGGCGTCGGCCCGCCGCTTCGATTCCTCCAGCCCATAGACCGCCGGATAAGTCTGCTTGCCAAGCTCGCGGTCGGTGCCCACCGCTTTGCCCAGCTCCTCGGCCGAGCCCTCTTCGTTCAGGATGTCGTCCGCCGCCTGAAAAGCCAGTCCACAGCTCATGCCAAAGGCTTCCAGGGCGCAGGCCTGATCCGAACCCGCGCCAGCCGCGAGGGCGCCCATGCGGCAGGCGGAAGCAATGAGAGCGCCGGTTTTCCAGGCGTGGATTCGGTTCAAAAGCCCCTCTTCCGGCTCCATCTTCTCCCCCAGGATGTCCAGCATCTCGCCCGCCACCAGTCCGGTGGAGCCGCTGGCCCGGCTGAGCGAAGCGCAGCATGCCGCCCGCACGCCGTCGGGCTGATCCATCTCGGCCAACGCCTGAAAGGCCAGGGCAAAAAGAGCGTCTCCGGCCAGAATCGCCGCCGCTTCGCCGTACTGCACATGGCAGGTGGGCCGTCCCCGGCGCAGATCGTCGTTGTCGATGGC
>JBGSIR010000497.1:0-3275 GCA_041742415.1 Fimbriimonadaceae bacterium
GCCCCGTGAAACGGTGGGAGGGTTGGGGCCGACTCCTCGACAGGGCCTAAGAACTGATTCCTTGGGCTAATGTCCAAAGCGAGGAGGCAGAGGTCAACCCTCTCAGACCCTCCGGGCCCGCTCTCCCAAGCTTGGGAGAGCTGTTTGCGAAAACCTCAAGGCAACCGCCAAAGCAGTCTGATCGGCCAGAAACTGAAGACGCGGCCTAGCCGCCTTCGGCGGGAGCGGCTGAGCCGGCCTCCCATTTCGAGGCCGGGCCTGCTTCTCCGCGGGAGCGGCCCTCGGGCTCCGGCGCGCCGCACCCGGCCGCCAGAATCGCGACGACAACAAAGAGCCAGAGCTTCATGGCCCCGATTATAGCGAGGTGCGGTAGTTGGAGGGCTGGACCGATTCGCCATTGATCTCGCGCAGCCGCCAGGCGCTCACCGGAAACACGCCCCACTTCCAGCCCTGCTCTTTGGCCCAAATCATTTCGACCCCCTCAAACGTGAGCCCCGATTCCATGCCCATCCAGTTGGCCTTCACCGAAACGTCGGTCTGAAGCCGGGCTTCGTCGCCGGTCAGCACGGGCTCGCGGCGGTGGAAGCGGATCTCGGGCTGGCCCTGGCGCACCCATTGGCTCACCTCGCCCCGGCTCACCTCGGAATTGCCGTTGAAAGTGAGGCCCCGGCTCAGCTCCTCCACCAGGCCAAAAGCGTCGCCTGCGGGGCCGCTCTTTTCGATCTCCGCCAAGCTCGCCCGCACCTTTGCGTCGTCGCTGGGTTCGGTGAAATAGGCTGCCGCCACAACGCCGGCAACTGCGGCCACTCCGGCCCCGATGAGCTGCGCCTTCATGCTGCCTCTATCCTACGCCGCCGCCGGGCTAGACTGGGAATCATGTCCGACCTTCATGCCGCCTATCAGCTTTCCCGAACCCGCTTGGAGCAGGAAATCGCCGGCCTCAGCGCCGAACAGCTCCGCTGGCGCCCCCATGCCGCCGCCCTCAGCATCGGCGAGATGGCGCTGCACGTGGCGGGAGTTGAAATCAGCTTTGTCCACCAGCTCACCGGCGCCGAGCTGGATGAATCGGCCGAGCGGCTGCGGCTCTGCGCCACCGAAGGCGTCGTGAACGAAAACCCCTTCCCCCTGGGCGTGGCCGAGATTGATCCGCAGTGCGTCAGCGGCAGCATGGCGCTGGCCCGCTCGATGGCCGAGCCCATCCTGGAGAACCCCACCGCCGAGATCCGCGCCCGCGAGATCAAAAGCGCGCTGGGCCCGATGATCGACGGCCTCGGCGCGGTCTCCCGCATGGCCTTCCACCCCGCCTATCACCAGGGCCAGGCCTACAGCTACAAGACCGACCCGAACTTCCCTCAAGGCTGATCTGCTGGCTTGCGGCCCAGGAACTGCACCACCTGGGCCGCCCCGGTATGGCCTTGGCCCTCGACCACCATCCGCTCCTTTTCTTCAAGAATCAGGGGCTCCAAAGCGCCCAGCTCGTGGCGGATTTTCGCGATGCTCATCAGGCGGTCCATGTCGTCCGGGCCGCCCGTGCCCCGGCCATGCTGGCCTTCAGCGTAGGCCTCCAGCAGAAAGAGGCCGCCGGGCTCCAGAGCTTCGATGAGCCGGGGATAGAGCCGGGCCCGCAGCGCCGAAGGCATGTGCCCAAAGATCGAAACGACCGCGCCGAACCGCGCGGGACGGGGGTCAAAATCGGCCAGGTCGGCCTGCTGAGTGCGAATGACAACTCCACGCTCGGCGGCCAGGCGATGAGCCTTGGCCAACCCCGCCGCCGAGCCATCGACCCCCAGCACATCCAGCCCCAGCGAGGCCATGTGGACGGCGTTGCGGCCCTCTCCTTCGCAGATCGAAAGCACCGGCCCGCGCAGCTGATGAGCCTGCTCGCGCAGGAAGTCGTTGGGCTCGCGTCCATAGAAATAGTCTTCGCCGCCATACCGCTCGTCCCAGTGCATGGCCGATTATGGAGCGCGGCGCATCCGGGGCGGGGCGGCGGGCGTAAAGGAGGTCATGCCGCAGGCGCCTGCATCCCGGCTGACCAAGGGTCAAAAGCTGCTCATCGCGGCGGCGGCGGCCTCGGCCCTGCTTTGGTTTGTGCCCTACGGGCAGGTCGCGCTCTACCCCTTGGCGCTGCTCAACACCCACATCCACGAGCTGGGCCACGCGCTTTCGGCCATCGCCACGGGCGGGTCGGTGGAGCGCATCGAGGTCTATGCCAGCACCGGCGGCGTTGCTCCCATTCGCGGAGGGTTCCTGCCGCTCATCGCCTCGGCGGGCTATGTCGGGGCGAGCCTCTACGGGGCCGGACTCATCCTCTTTTCCCGCTCTCCCAAGGGCGCGCGGCGGGCGCTGGGCTTTACGGGAATTCTCCTCGCGGCCTCTTTGCTCATCTTTGTGCGGGCCGACGCGGTGGGCTGGCTGGCCGGGGCGCTCTGGAGCATCATCTGCATTCTGCTGGCGCGGCGGCTGAAGGGCGAGGGCGCGCAGTTTTCGGCGCAGTTTTTGGGCATGCAGCAGTGCGCGGCCAGCGCCGCCGCCTTTGGACCTCTGCTGGGAGCCAGCCTGGAGAGCGCTCATTCGGACGCGGAGATCATGGAGCAGGCTCTGCTTTTGCCCGGCCCGGTGTGGGCGGTGCTTTGGTTTGTCATGAGCATGGCGCTCATGGTGTGGTCGCTGCGGCGGGCCTGGGGCGGCGCCAAATCGGCCCCCCGCTAGTACACTCTGCCCCCCATGCTGGCCAAACTTCTGGAGATCGAGGAGAAATTCGAGGCGATCGAGGCCAGCCTGGCCGACCCGGCCGTGGCCTCCCAGCCCCGCGAGCTGATGCGCCTGGGAAAAGCCCGCGCCGAGATTGAAGACCTCGTGACCGTGATCCGCGAATACCGCCAGGTGCTGCAGGGGCTCGACGACGCCAAGGAGATGATCGAGGACCCCGAAATGAAGCAGCTCGCGCTGGAGGAGCTGGACCTGCTGCGCGCGCGCCGCGAAGAGCTGGAGGAGACCCTGAAGGTGATGCTCCTGCCCAGCGACCCCAACGACGGCAAGAGCGTCATCGTCGAAATCCGCCCGGCCGCCGGCGGAGACGAGGCCGGAATCTTCGCCTATGAGCTCTACCGCATGTACGCCCGCTATGCCGAGCGCATGAAGTGGCCCGTGAGCCTGCTGGACATGGCCGACACCGGAGTGGGCGGCGCCAGCCGCGTGGTGTTCCAGATCGACCAGGCCGGCGCCTTCAGCCAGCTCAAGCACGAGAGCGGGGTCCACCGCGTGCAGCGCGT
>JBGSIR010000498.1:0-3683 GCA_041742415.1 Fimbriimonadaceae bacterium
CGCGCCCACGGCCTCGGCCAGGCTTACGTCTCCATCGAGCGCGTACAGGACCTGGTGCAGGAGGAGCTGATGATGGGCGGCCACTTCAAGGTCGCCGAAAGCTACATCACCTACCGCGCCCAGCGAGCCATGATCCGCGCCCAGGCCGACAGCGCCGCCAGCCAGTTCAGCATGATCATGCTGACCGAGGACGACGGCTCCAGCACGTTCTGGGACGGCGAAGACCTGCGTCAGCGCATCGACTACGCCCTCATCGGCCTGGACATCGAGATGGACCGAAGCCGCCTCATGGCCGAGCTCCTGCGATCAGTGCCCAGCGAAATCAGCCGCGAAGACCTGCGCCGAACCATCATCCTCAACGCCAAGAGCCTGAACGAGCGCGACGTGGACTTCGCCCGCTTCAGCGCCCGCATCCTGCTCACCTACATCTATGAGGAGTCGCTGGGCTGGGACATCGTCGAGCACGGCGTCGAGCAGCTCAAAGCTTTCCACGCCAAGGCCCTGCGGCCTTACATCCTGCGCGGCATCGAGATCGACCGCCTGGCCGCCGACATGGCCGAGTTCGACATCGAGCGCCTCGCCGCTGCCCTCGACCCCAGCGCCGACCTCGACTTCGACTTCCTGGGCATCCAAACCCTCTACGACCGCTATCTCATCACCGACAAGATGGCCGGCAAGCCGCGCCGCCTGGAAACGCCGCAGCTCTTCTGGATGCGCGTGAGCATGGGCCTCTTCCGCCAGGAGCCCGGCGACCGCGAAGCCCGCATCATCGAGCTCTACGGACTCTACAAGAGCCGCCGCTTCTGCAGCAGCACCCCCACCCTCTTCAACAGCGGCACGCAGCGCAGCCAGCTCAGCTCCTGCTACCTCTACAAGGTCGACGACAGCATCGAATCCATCATGATTCGCGGCATCGCCGAAAATGCCTTCCTCAGCAAGTGGGCGGGCGGCTTGGGAGGAAGCTGGACCAGCGTGCGCGGCACCGGCAGCTACATCCAGGGCACCAACGGCGAAAGCCAAGGCGTCATCCCCTTCCTCAAAATGCACAACGACCAGCTCGTCGCCGTGAACCAAGGCGGCAAGCGGGCGGGCAGCGGATGCGCCTATCTGGAGACCTGGCACAACGACATCTTCGACTTTCTGGAGCTGCGGCGCAACACCGGCGACGACCGGCGGCGCACGCACGACATGAACACCGCGAACTGGATTCCGGACCTCTTCATGAAGCGCATGGAGGCCCGCGGAAACTGGACCCTCTTCCGCAGCGCCGAAACCCCGGACCTGCACGACCTCTATGGCAAGGCCTTCGAAGCCCGCTACGAGGAGTACGAGGCCATGGCCGAGCGCGGCGAAATCCACGGGCAGAAGGTGGAGGCGCTGGAGCTTTGGAAAGCCATGCTCCGCATGCTCTTCGAAACCGGCCACCCCTGGATCACCTTCAAGGACCCCTGCAACCTGCGCAGCCCGCAGGACCACGTCGGCGTCGTCCACAGCAGCAACCTCTGCACCGAGATCACGCTAAACACCAGCGCCGATGAAACCGCCGTGTGCAACCTCGGCAGCATCGTGCTGGACAGCCACCTCACCCCCGAGGGCGGGCTGGACCACGAGAAGCTGCGCGAGACCGTGCGGGTGGCCGTGCGCGCGCTCGACAACGTCATCGACATCAACTACTATCCCACCAAGCCCGCCGAGCGCAGCAACCTTCGCCACCGCCCCATCGGCCTCGGCGTCATGGGCCTGCACTATGCGCTCTATGACAAGGGCGTGAGCTTTGCCAGCGAAGAGGCCGTGGAATTCAACGATGAATTCATGGAGGCCATCGCCTTCTATGCCTATGAGGCCAGCAGCGACCTCGCCGCCGAGCGGGGCGCCTATGAAACCTACAAAGGCAGCAAGTGGGATCGCGGCCTGCTGCCCCAAGACACCTTGGAGCTGCTGGAGCGCGAGCGCGGACAGGAGATCGAAGTGGCCCGCGGCGGCCGCATGGACTGGCGCCCCCTGCGCGAGAAAATCGCCGCCCAGGGCATGCGAAACTCCAACGTCCTGGCCATCGCCCCCACCGCCACCATCGCCAACATCATGGGCACCAGCCCCTGCATCGAGCCGCTCTATCGCAACATGTATGTGAAGAGCAACCTCAGCGGCGACTTCGTGGTCCTCAACCCCGCCATGGTCCGCGACCTTAAGTCCGAAGGGCTGTGGAACGAGGACCTCTGCGAGTCCATCAAGTACTTCGACGGCGACCTCGACAACATCGACGAAGTGCCCCAGCGGCTCAAGGACAAATACCGCAGCGCGTTCCAGATCAGCTACGAATGGATCATCGACGCCGCCGCCCGCCGCCAAAAGTGGATCGACCAAAGCCAGTCGGTGAACCTCTTCCTGGGCGAGCCAGACATGAAGACCCTCTCCCACATGTACCGCAAGGCCTGGCACTCCGGGCTGAAGACGACGTACTACCTGCGGACGATGGGCGCCTCCAACATCGAGAAGGCGACGGTCGTGAAAAAGAAGGACCGCGTGCCGGTGAATGTGGTGCAGGCGTGTCGGCTGGACGCGATGGCCAACGGCGAAGAATGCGAGGCTTGCCAATAAGGCGGCCCTCGCAATTCTCGCTGCCCCTCTACGGCAAATCGGCAATGCGAGAGCGCATTGCCGATTCCTGCCGTTTCCCGATTTGGAGGGGAGGTTGGAGCCTCCCTCTCCTGGACAGATTGCCGGCTACCCGGAAACCCACCCTCGGGTACAAGCGAGATACTACCAGGAAATTTTTTTCTGGAAGCGGGTTTTTTGGAGAGCCGGTGATAAGGATCAGCACTATGCTGAACTCATTTGCCGCTCCCGCCTTTAGCGCGGTGCGTGAATTTGACTCTTGGCTGGCCAATTGCCAGCTCCGCAAACTCAAGGTCACAATGACCTCAACCGACAACTCCGGCCCCATCGACACGACGAAGGTCAAGAGCCGCCTGCGCGAATGCGCATGCAGCTTTGTCGAAGTGGCCCCTGGCATCCTCATCGTGTCGGCCTGGCTCGACCTCGACGATCTCTACCGGGCGATTGCCTTTGACGTGCCGCTGTGCTGCGTCCTGAGCATCCAGCCCCTCGACCCGCCGCCGCCCAGCATCCTGCTCGCGGCATAACACGGCGCATCCCTGGCTTCGGCCGGGGATGCATTGGTAATGGGCCCATTACCAATGCAACTTGTTGCCGCCAAAGACCTCGCCTCTGTGCCTCTTCTCACCGGCCCTGTCGAGGAGTCGGCTTCAACCCTCCCACCGTTTCACGGAGCCCTCCCAGGCTTGGGAGGGCGGTTGGATCGAGGCTTTCGCAAACCGCTCTCCCAAGCCTGGGAGAGCTGGCCCGGAGGGTCTGAGAGGGTTGACCTCTGCCTGGCGCCCTCGCCAAAAGAAATTCTCCAAAGACCTCGCTTCTGAGTCCCTGATCTCTGGCTTTGTCGAGGAGTCGGCCTCAACCCTCCCACCGCTTCGCGGGGCCCTCCCAGGCTTGGGAGGGCGGTTGGCCAAAGGCTTTCGCGAACCGCTCTCCCAAGCTTGGGAGAGCGGGCCCGGAGGGTCTGAGAGGGTTGACCTCTGCCTCCTCGCTTTGGACATTAGCCCAAGGAATCAGTTCTTAGGCCCTGTCGAGGAGTCGGCCCCAACCCTCCCACCGTTTCACGGGGC
>JBGSIR010000499.1:0-1794 GCA_041742415.1 Fimbriimonadaceae bacterium
TGGGCGTGAAGGGCCAGATTCACCTCGGCGCCGATTCGGCCCTGCTGCTGCCCTCGCCTTCGCCCGACAACCTGGGCGAGCCCTTTGGGGCGGGCGGGCTCAAGACCATCGGCGTCTCGGTGCGGCCCTGGGGCAAGGACAAGGGCGCGGCCGCAGCCAAAGTGTTTTCCGAGCTCTTCACCGAGCTTTTCAAAGCCCGCTACCTGCCGGTGCTCATCGAGATGGACCGCATGGACCGCCCGATGATGGACCGCATCAGCAAGGAGATGGGCGGCAAGGCGCTGGAGATCAAGAACCTGGATTCGCCGCAGGCCGTGCAGCAGCGGATGGCGCGGATGGAGGCTGTCATCGCCATGCGCCTGCACGCCGGAATTCTCGCCGTCACCGCCGGAGTGCCGCCCTTTATGGTGAGCTATGACCCGAAAGTGGCGGCCTTTGCGAACCAGATCGGGGCGCCAACCCCTCCCTCTATCGAGGACCTTCAACCGGCCCGACTTGTCCATGTGGTTCAGCAGTTCCTGCGGGAAAAGGAAATTCGAACGAAAACCATGCTGCTCGCGCGCGAAGACCTTCGCCGAGACGCGGAGGCCGGAGTGCGCGCGCTTGAGAGCCTTCTGGTTTAGCCTGCTGGCCCTGGCCCCGGCTCTGCTGCCGGCCCAAGACGCTCCGACCGAGCCTGAGCCCGAGAAGCCAAAGGCCTCGCAGACCTTTGCCCAGTGGGCACAGAGGGAGATCTTTGACAAGGTGGACGTCGCCGGCTATCGGCACATCGGCTACAACGTCCGCGAAGTCTCGGGCGACCGCGAAGCATTCAACGTCACCACCAGTTTTGGTCAGGGCGGCGAGACCATCACCGATGTCGGCAGCCTGCAGATCAATGGCCGGGGCCTCTTTGGCGGACTGGAGTTTGAGGCGGGGCTGCAGCAGGGGCGCTTCAACGACCCCCAGAGCCAGAAGGTGACGGTGCGCTGGCGCCAGGGCAAGTGGCAGGCGGATTGGGGCGATTTTCAGGCCTCGCTGGTGAACACCAACCCGCTCACTCGGTTTTCCAAGACCGTCGACGGCGTCGGGCTGGCCTACGCCTCGGGCGGCTTCGAGGCCCGCGCTGTGCGCAGCGACGTGAAAGGCGACGCCCGCACCATCTCCATCACGGGCAACAACACCGCCGGCCCCTATTTTCTGCAGGCCAGCCAGATCGTTCGGGGCAGCGAGAGGGTGCAGATCGACGGCGAGGCGCAGAGCCTGGGCCAGGACTACAGCATCGACTACGAGCTGGGCGTCATCACTTTTGTAAACCGAGTCTCGGGCGATTCCCGCATCATCCCGCCCACCGCCAGCATCATCGTGAGCTATGAGGCGTTCTCGCTCTTTGGCAGCCAGGGCGTGCTGCAGGGCGCAGGCGCCAGCTATGACATGGGTTCCGCGGGCAAGGTGGGGCTCAGCGTCATCAGCCAAAAGACGGGCCAGGGCGGAGGCGCCCCCGCCACGAGGCAGGAGAGCTTCCAGGGATTCGGCCCCGAAGGCTCGCCCTATTTTCTTCAGTTCCAGCCCCAGCCCGGCTCGCCGGTGGTGATGCGGCTCGACGGCATTTTGCAGGTGGAGGGCGTGGACTTTCGGTTTGACGACGACAACCCAGCGGTCTTCTATTTCAACCGGTTCGTTTCCAGCGCCAGCACCATCATCGTCACCTACACGCCCGTGGCGACTTCGACGGCCTCCTCCGACCGGGAGGTGGTGGGCGTGGACTATCGCATTCCCATCGCCGGGCTGGGCGCGCTCAGCTTGAACCGGGCC
>JBGSIR010000500.1:0-3247 GCA_041742415.1 Fimbriimonadaceae bacterium
CCCAGCCGAAGAGCAGGCCAACTCCGCCCGCGATGAAGATGCCGCCCAGCTCGCTGACGCCGTGCGGCATGATGCTGCCGAAAAGGAAGACCAGGCTGCCCCGCTGCGCCACCTCGCCGGTGAGGATGCCGATGAGGGCCCCGTTTTGCCACATGATGAAGGCCGAGCCGAGGCCCAGGGTCATCACGGAGAGCGCTACCGTCCGCAGGCCGACCATGGGGTTGTTCGTGGCATAGAACGCCGTGGCCATGGAGCTTTCCGCCGAATCGCGCTCGGGCAGCTCGCCGTTGGCCCAGCCTTCGATGCTCTCCTCCATTCCGGCCGGCACAAGCATCGCCCTCACATCGCCCGAGGCCATCGCGCCCAGCGGAGAGAGGATGGCCGCGGCCATGAAGATGAGAAAGGCCGCCAAGGTGAAGGCCCAGCGGCGGCGAAAGGCGGAGGCTCCGGCGTAGAGAATGCCGTCGAGCCGAGCGGCCCAGCCCTGCGTGGGGCGGCGGTAGAGCGCGCCATAGGCCGCCGCGACCAGAGAATTCAAATAGAGCGCGACTTCTTGAGCGCCTGGCTGGCCGCGGAAATAGGAAAGGTCGCGCGATGCGCGGCGATAGAGGCGCACAAATTCGAGCAGCTCATCGTCGCCCAAGGCCCCCACACTTTTGCCGACGAAGAACTCCAATCGCTCCCAATCAGATCGGCGGCGCAGAAGCTCGGCCTCGGTCACCCTGTTATTTTAGCCAATTGCGCTCGGCGCCATAAACCGCCGCCGCCGCTTGGGCGTAAAGAAGATGAGGGGGCGGCGCAAATGATGCGCAAGGCAGATCATGAAGCAGAAGGGGACTGACGCGGCAGAGCGTGGTGACGAAAGCCTGCCCAGTTACCTGGGCCAGCTCACTCGCCAGCCTTTGCTGACGAAGGAAGAGGAAATCTCCCTCACCGAAGCCGCTCGCGGCGGGTGCGAAGAGTCGCGCCGCAAGCTCATCATGGCCAACATGCGCCTGGTCATCAACATCGCCCGGGGCTATCAAAACAAGGCTCTTCCCCTGGAGGACCTGATTCAGGAAGGCGCCATTGGGCTGATGCAGGCCGCTGACCGCTTTGACCCCACCAAAGGCTTCCGCTTCAGCACCTACGCCACGCACTGGGTGCGCCAGTCCATCGGCCGGGCCATCGACAACAAAGCCAAGACCATCCGCCTGCCCACGCATGTGAGCCAAACCCTGCGGAAGATTGAGCGGACGCGGCTGGAGATTCAGCGCGAGCTGGGGCGCGACCCCTCGCCCGCTGAGATTGGCGAGCGGCTTGGGCTGCCCGAGGGCCGCATGCGAAGCCTGCTTCAGGCCAGCCAGGAGCTGATGAGCCTGGACATGAAAGTGGGCGACCGCGAATCCACCTCGCTGGGCTCCATGCTTCGCGACGAAGCGGCCGAAGACCCCGAAGAGCTGATTCTGACCGCCGAGCTGCTGGAGGAGCTGCACGACGTCATCCGCATGCTCAGCGACCGCGAGCAGATTGTCATCTATCGCCGCCTTCGGCTGGCCGGGCAGAGCCCCAGCGTCATCCGCCGCGAGCTTTGCGAAGAGATGGCCATGAGCCAGGCCCGCATGCGGGAGCTGGAGACTCAGGCCATTCGAAAACTGCGCGTCATGGCCAGCCGGCGCAGGCTCTCTGATCTTCTGGAAGGCCCCTAGCCTCGCGAATTGGCTAAACTCCACGGCAGCATGGCGCCTACGCACACCGTTGTCGACATCATGGATCTGCTGCCGCATCGGTATCCGTTTTTGCTGGTGGATCGCATCGTGGAGTTCGTTCCTGGCAAATATGCCATCGGGCTCAAGAATGTCACGGTCAACGAGCCGTGCTTCACCGGCCACTTCCCGGGCATGCCGATCTTCCCTGGAGTCCTCATTGTCGAGGCCATGGCGCAGGCAGGCGCCGTGATCCTGCTTTCCGAAGACCGCTACAAAGGCTTCACCCCCATCTTGGCCGGCGTCGAAAATGCCCGCTTCCGCCGCCAGGTGGTGCCCGGAGACCAGCTTCTGATGCGCGCTGAGCTTGTTTGGATCAAGCGGAACGTCGGCCGCATGTCATCTGTGGCCACCGTGGATGGAGAAGTGGCGGCCGAGATGGAAATGACCTTTGCCCTGCAGCCGAGAGCATCCGCCGAGTGACAACGATTCACCCCACCGCAATCGTCGACCCCACGGCTCAGCTCGGGGAAGGCGTGGAAGTCGGCCCCTTTGCCATCATTGAGGCAGGCGCCGTCGTGGGAGACGAGTGCCGCCTTGAGGCGCGCACGCACATTCGCACGGGCTGCCAGCTTGGCCCGCGCTGCGTGGTGAAATCGGGCGCCATTTTGGGCGGCGACCCGCAGGACCGCAAGTGGCACGGCGAAGAAACGTCGCTGGTGATCGGCGCCGACAATCTATTCGGCGAATTCGTCACCATCCACCGCTCCAACGCGCCCGACGAGGCCACTGTGGTGGGATCAGAGAACTTTCTGATGGCTTTTGTGCACGTGGGCCACAACTGCCAGCTCGGCAGCCACATCACCGTGGCCAACGGCACCGGAATCAGCGGCCACGTCGTGATTGGCGATCATGTGACCATCGGCGGCATGTGCGGCGTGCACCAGTTCGTCACCATCGGCCGACGCTCCATGGTGGGCGGGCTCAGCAAAATCGTGCGCGATGTGCCGCCTTTCATGCTGGTGCAGGGCATCGAGCAGAAGGTGCACGACATCAATGCTTTGGGCCTGCGCCGAGGCGGCATTTCTCAGGCCGAGCGGTCCGCGCTGCACAAGGCCTGCAAGCTGCTTTACCGCAGCCAGCTCGCCACCAGGGCCGCCATCGAAATCATCCGCCGCGAGGTGCCCATGACGGCTGAGGTGAAGGAGCTGATCGAATTCGCCGAACAGAGCCGCGCCGGGCGCAACGGGCGCGGCACCCAGCGGTGAGGGTTCTTTTCTCCACCGGTGAGCCCAGCGGAGACGAATCCGCCGCTCACCTCATGGAGGAGATGCGCCGCCTGCGCCCCGAGCTTCGGTTTCAGGCGTTTGGCGGGGCATCGCTGCGCAGGGCCGGGGCCGAGATTTTGGTGGACACCAGCGGCTGGGCGGCCATGGGCATTGCCGAATCGGTGAGGCGGCTGCCCAAGGCCTGGTTCAGCCTGCAGCGCATCAAAGTCCTGCTCCGCCAGGGCGAGCCGGGACTCTTCATCGCAGTTGATTTCGGCGCCGGCAATTTCCGCA
>JBGSIR010000501.1:0-1611 GCA_041742415.1 Fimbriimonadaceae bacterium
CCCTTCGGGCTCGGCGTGGGCTTGCGAAGGCGGGCGCCGGGCTGGGTCTTCCAAAGCCTGGCCTCGCCATCGCCTGCCGGCAGGCTCACGATCTGCCCGCGCGATTCGGCAAAGACCCGCTGACCCGTGGGCGTCATGGCCAAATCCGCCGCAAACCGCTGGGCGGGCACGGCAAAGGGCATCGTGTGCATCAGGTCGGAATCAAGCTGAAAAGTGAGCGGAGTCGCCTTGCCGGTGGCCAGGTCGAGCTTTTCAAGGCCCAATCGGCGCTCATAGACCAGGGCGCCCGGGCCGGCGTTCAGCTCGCGGATCTCAAACTCGCTGACCTCGGAGAGCCGCCGGGGCCGGCCGCGGCTTCCCGCGACCGAATAGACAGCAAACTGCCCGCCCTCTTCGTTCACAAAGGCAACATCCTTGCCCGCCCAGACCGGGAATTCGTTCGTGCCCTCCAGGCTGGTGATGCGGTGGAAAGACTTCTCGCCCAAATCGCCGACCCAGATTTGGTTGGCCATGCCGCCTTCATAGCGGAACCAGGCGTCGCTCCAGCGGTTGAAGCGGGTGAAGGCCAGCCGGCCGTCGGCGCCCACGTCGCCATGCGAGGCGAACTCGACGGGAAGCTTGGCCTCGGCGCCGCCCTGGCTGGGCGTGGTGTAGAGGCCATAGCTACGCGGATAGCTCCGGGCGCGGAAGAGCACCTCACCGTCGGCTGTCCAGCCCATCGGCTCGGCATAGTCGTGGCGGTAGGTGATGCGCTGGGGCGCCCCGCCCTCCACCGAAATCACATAGATTTCGCGGATGCCGTCGTATTCGGCGGTGAAGGCGATCTGCGAGCCATCGGCGGAAAATCGCGGGTGAGACTCCTGCCCTTCGCTGCGGGTGATGCGGCGGGCCCGGCCCGATTCAGTGTCGCCCACCCAAAGGTCGCCTTCGCAGATGAAGGCCACCTGGCTGCCGTGGATGTCCGGCATCAGCAGGAAGGCCGGGGGCGAGGCCAAGATGACGAGCGCAGAAAGCATGGGCGGCAGTCTATCGCGCCGCCGCCCAATTTTGGATGCTTTAGGCGGCCAACTTTTGTCCGTGAGGCTCTTCGGCTCCCACCGCTGCCAGCAGCTCGTCGCCCAAGCGCACCAGAGCTTCAGCGTCCTCAGAGATTTCTCGCCCCTGCTGCAGGTTCGACTCGGCGCCCGCCAGGCTCTGCTGAGAGGTCGCCAAAATCTCCTCGACCACGGAGGCCAAGTCTTCGGACGCGGCGCCAAGCCGTTCGCGCACGGCGCGCACCTGATCCAAAGATTGGGCCACCCCCGCTCCGGAAGCGGTGAGCTGAGTGCCCAGCGCAGCCTGCTCCTCCACCGTCGCAGCTGTTTCCAGAATCGACCGCTCAATGTGGCTCAAAGCCTCCACGGCCTTGCCCGCGGCGTCCACGCCCAAGTCCACCGCCTCGCGGCTCGATTTCATGCTCTTGGCGCTGCTGCCGAGGCCTTCTCGAATGCGGCCCACAATGGCGTTGACCTCCTGCGCTGCGTCGCGGGACCGCTGAGCCAGGGCGCGGATCTCCTCGGAAACCACCGCAAAGCCCCGCCCCAGCTCACCGGCCCGGGCGGCTTCGATGGC
>JBGSIR010000502.1:0-2349 GCA_041742415.1 Fimbriimonadaceae bacterium
ACCTCGGGTGCGGCGGCGGCCAGCTGCTCATGCGGCTCCTTCGCCACACAGCGATCCCTCGTCTCACCGGCATGGAGGTTTCTTGGCGCATGGTGGAGAGGCTGCAGGAGCGGCGCGACCGGATGCCGCCCAGCGCCCGCGACCGGCTCCAATTCATTCATGGCTCCTTGGTGTATCACGACAGCCGCCTGGCGGGGCACGACTGCGCCACTCTGGTCGAAGTCATCGAGCATCTCGACCCCGAGCGGCTTGCCGAGATGGCGCGAGTGGTCTTTGGCGGCATGAAGCCCAAGGCTGTCATTGTCACCACGCCCAACCGCGAGGCAAACGTGGTTTTGGGCTCTTTCGAGGGGCTGCGCCACGGCGACCACCGGTTTGAATGGACCCGCGCCGAATTTGCCGAGTGGTGCGCCCGCATCGGCGCCGAGTTTGGCTATTCTTTTGAGATCAGCGGCGTTGGCCCCGCGCATCCCGAGCACGGCGCCCCCAGCCAGATGGCGGTGTTTCGACGATGACGATTGACCTGCCCGATTTCAGCCTGGTGCTCTTGATTGGCCCCAGCAGCAGCGGCAAATCGACCTTCGCGCGCAAAGGGTTTCTGCCCACCGAAGTGGTGAGCAGCGACGCCTGCCGCGCGCTCATTGCGGACGATGAAAACGATCTCAGCGCCATCCAGCCTGGATTTGAGCTTCTGCACCACATCGTGGACCTCCGCCTCCAGCGGCGGCTGCTCACCGTGGTGGATGCCACCAACACCCAGCGCGAAGGGCGGCGAAAGCTCATCCAGCTGGCGCGGGACCGCCACGCCCTGCCCTGCGCCATCATTTTTGACCTCCCGCACGCGCTGCTTCTGGAGCGCCATGCAGGCCGCGCCGACCGAGCCTCGATGCACCCTCGGGTTATCGACCGTCAGCGCCGCGAGATGCGGCAGAGCCTGCGCGGGCTGAACCGCGAAGGCATTCGTCATGTGTGGACCTTCCGCTCGCCCGAAGAAGTTGAGGCGGTTGAGCTCACTCGCACCCCGCTCTTTAGCCGCAAGCTGGAGGAGACCGGCCCCTTCGACATCATTGGCGACATCCACGGATGCCGCGCGGAGCTGGAGACCCTGCTGGCCATGCTGGGCTGGGAGCTGGGCGAGGAGGGCTGGGCGCACCCTGAGGGCCGCAAAGTGATCTTTCTCGGCGACTTGGTGGACCGGGGGCCGGATTCTCCAGGGGTGCTGCGCATCGTCATGCAGATGTGCCAAGCGGGCCGGGCGCTCTGCATGCCGGGCAACCATGACGACAAGCTGAAGCGCGCTCTCGCTGGCCGCAAGGTGACGGTGAACCACGGGCTGGAGATGACCCTGGCCCAGATGGAGGGCGAGACCGAGGAGTTTCGGACGGAGGTCTGCGCATTTCTGGATGGCCTCACCAGCCACGCCGTTTTGGCCGGAGGCCGCCTGGTGACCGCCCACGCCGGCATGCCCGAAGACATGCAGGGCAGGGGGTCGGGGCGAGTGCGGGATTTTGCGCTCTATGGCGACACCACGGGAGAAGAAGACGAAGAGGGCTTTTTGATTCGGGGGCGTTGGGCGGAGGACTACCGAGGCAAAGCCCTGGTCGCCTATGGCCACACGGCTGTGCCGGAGCCGGAATGGCTGAACAACACCGTGAACCTGGACGCGGGCTGCGTCTATGGCGGAGCATTGTCTGCGCTGCGCTGGCCGGAGAAGGAGATCGTGCAGGCCCCGGCTGAGCGGGCCTATGCCGAGGGGCGAATGCTCTCTGCCTCGAAAGAAGAGCCGCCGAGCTCTGGCCTTGATCTTGAGCCCTACCTCTTTCGTTTGCGGGTGCCGACGGCGCTCGCTGGCCCGGTGCTGATTCCCCACGAAAATTTGGCGGCCGCCATGGAGGTGATGAGCCGCTTTGCCGCCCACCCGCGCTGGGTCATCCACCTGCCCCCCACGATGTCGCCCTGCCGCACGAGCCGCCGGGAGGGCTGGCTGGAGCACCCCGATGAGGCGCTGGACTACTTTGCCGAGCATGGCATGAGCCAGGTGGTGTGTCAAGAAAAGCACATGGGCTCGCGGGCGCTGGCGGTGGTGTGCCGCTCGGCGGAAGCGGCGGCGCAGCGCTTTGGAGCAGAAAACGGCGAAGCGGGCCGAATATTAACCCGCACCGGTCGCGCGTTCTTTTCTGATGAGTCTCTGGAGGCCGAGCTGCTGGCCCACATGCGCGGCGCCGCCGAGGAGGCGGGGCTGTTTGCCGAGCTGGAGTCAGAGTGGATGCTGCTGGACCTGGAGCTGATGCCTTGGTCAGCAAAGGCGCAGGGTCTCATTGAGCGGCAGTTCATGCCTGCCGGAGAGGC
>JBGSIR010000503.1:0-7977 GCA_041742415.1 Fimbriimonadaceae bacterium
CTTCGGCTTCAGCCTGATGTGCAGCACCCGGTCGGTCTTCAGTCCCGGGATCACGAGCAGCGCCCGCTGGCCGCTCGAAAAGGTGGAGGCGGCCATGTCCACCGTCAGCTTTTCCTGGTCGATTTTTGGACCGCCGTACCGCACCGTGGGCTCATAGCGCCACTGCTCGGCCACGATTTCGAACCTCGAAAAGTCGATGGATCGGGTCATCTCCAGCAGCACGCCGTTGGCACGGGCTTCGGCGCGCAGGATCTCTGTCGGCACGACGCCTGTGGGCCGCAGCCGCTGCAGGCCAAACGTGCGGCCCAGGTGGTTCCAGTTTCCATTTGATCCCACGCCGCCCGTATAGAGCGAGCCATCCGGACCCCAAACCAGGCGGTTGATGCCTGCTTCGAGCCCTTGGGTGTGGCGGAAAACCGTGCCCTGGTAGTCCTCGCCGACGCGATAAATGTGGAGCCGTTTCAGCCCGCCGTGGGTCACGTCGCCCACCAGCGCCTGCCCCGCATAGGGGCCTTCGGGGATCAAAATCGGCTCGCTGGGCGAGTTGCCGATCTCATTCTGCGGCAGCCAGGCCACCGGCTTCTCGGTCGGCCGGTCGCCGTCGGCGGTGAGCTGGTGCAGATAGGCGCCGCCCTTTTTCACGTGATAGATCACGCTGGAGGGGAGCCAATCGCCCTGGTTGTCGCAGACAAACAGCTCGCCATCAACCAGCGCCGCCATGCCGTTGGGGGTCCTCATGCCGTCGGCCCACTTCTCGATGGAGCCGGTCTTGGGATCAATGCGGAAAATGGAGCCCGGCCCGTTCGGCACTGCATAGGCGCCCGCCGAGCCCGGCGTGTAGTTCGTGTCGCCGGATTTCAGCGGCACCGAGGTCGCAATGAACCAGGCGCCGCGCCAGGGAACCAGGTTGAAGCTGAATTCGTGATAGTTCCAACTCGCGGCCCAGCCTTCGGCCACCGCCTCATAGCCATCGGCCACCCCGTCCCCGTTCTCGTCGGTGAGCCGGGTGACTTCCTGCTTCTGGGTGACGACCAGGGCGCCATCCACCCATTGAATGCCCAGCGGCTCGCCGAGCCCCGAGGCAAAGCGGGAGATCTTCACGGAGCCTGGCCCGTTCAGGTTGTCCACCAGATAGACCGAGCCGGTCGGGTCCCAAGTGGCCACCGCCAGCCGTCCATCAGGCAAAAAGCAGAGTCCGCCCACCATCGGCTCAAAGGCCGGGCCGCGGAAGTTCTCCAGAGCAAAGCTGGGGTGCACGCCCTCCAGAGGCCGCAGATCGCCGGCATCAGTGCGCGGCGCGCCCATGATCATGCGCTTGGGCCCCGGAGAAACCACAAAAGTGAGCCCTCCCGATGTGCTGAAGGCAGAGGGCGGAACCAAGGCGTACTCGTCGCTTGAACTGCGCCGCCACTTCAGGCGAGCATGAAAGCCGCCGCCGTCCTCATAGAAGCGGAAGACGAAGGGATGCTTGCCGGCGGGAAGGTCCACCGTGCCTCGCGCGGTGAAGCCCTCGGTGTCTTCGGTGTGGCAGACCTCCTGCCCGGCGACAGTCAGCGAGCCGCCATCATCGGCCTCGACCTGAAAGTCCACCACTCCGCCCGGAAGATCAATCCAGCCGGTGGCTTCGCCGACAAAGGTGTCCTGCAGGTTCTCGGCATCGGTCTTGAAGCCGTCCTTGAAATCGATCTGCTCGGCGACAAAGAAGACGTTGGGCGACTGCGATTCGCCCACCTGCGGCATCTTGGCCAGGGCGGCTTCGCTGTCCCACACCATCACCAAAACCCCCGGCACAGCGGCGGGCTGCATCAGAGCCAGCGTGGCCAGAATCACTTCGCTGCCTCCCAAGTGATGCGTCGCGGCATCGGCTGAAGGGCGCTCGTCCCAGGGTTCAAAATCGAGGCCACGGGGTCGGGCAAGTCGGGGTGGGTGGAGCGGTGTTTCACGGGCGGTCCAGAGGTCTGCATCAGGCGCATCACGGGCGGCGAAGCGGGGAAAGGGCCTTCGACCAGCTCCTGCCAGCCCTTTTCGGTGGGGCGAAGAGTGTGCCGAACCGGAATCGCTGGGTCGGCCAGGATGTCATAGCGCAGCTCCACGGCGCCCGCCTCGGCGTCCAGCACCCGAAAGCCCCGCCAGCGCACCGCCAGCGCTTTGCCGTCCTGAGAATAAACCTGACGGTCGCCGTACACCCTCAGCCGCCGAAGCTGTTTCGAAAAGCCTGCGGCCTTCTCCACCTTCAGCCGAAAAACGCTGCTCTTGGGCTCCAGCATCTTCATGCCCCACTGCCAAGCGGTCTCGCTGCTGCCGTGCATGGTTGTGGCAAACCACTGCTCTTCGCCTGCTTGGCCTTGCACCGAAAACCGAAAGGGCCCTTTGCGCGAGGTCTCCTCATAGGCGGCAAAGACGTTTGTCCATCCGCCGCCGTCAATTTCGGGCGAGGTCAAGGCGCCGGCCACATCGCCAAAGGAGTAGACGCCGTCTTTGACCTCCACCTCTTCGGCCCGCCAAGATTGGCCCTGCGCCATGGGCAGCAGGTCGGGGAGCTGGAAGAGAGTCTGGCCCTTGGCGGCTGAGTTGTCCTGGCTGAAGTCAAACACTTTGCCCTTCCAATCCACTTCGCCGCGCCACACCTTTTGCACCGCGCCGGTGGCGGGGTTGAAGGCGGCCCAAAGCTTGTTGGGCATGCGGATGAGCACCATGCGGCCGCGGTCTTCAAAGGCCAAGCGGTGCACGGGGGCCAGCGGACCAAATCGATCCGCAAAGCCTGCCGGGGGAGCGGTCGGCGGGTCCTGAACGGCGCCAACGACGGCCAAGAGGGCAAGAAGCATGTGCCCGCCATGCTACCCAGCGCCAGATTCGCTTATCGAATCGCGGCTTCGGCGATCTGCACCGCGTTGAGCGCCGCGCCTTTCAGCAGCTGGTCGCCGCAGGCAAACATGCAGAATCCGTTGGGGTTCGAAAGGTCCTTCCGCAGCCGTCCGACCAATACATCGCCTTGGCCGCTGGCTTCGACGGGCATCGGGAACTTGTCCAGCTCGTCCACCACCCGCACACCCGGCGCCGCCTCAAGAGCCTCGCGCACTGCGGCGGGGTCAGGGGCAGGGCCGTCAAATTCCACGGTGATGCTCTCGGAATGCGCCCTCAGCACCGGCACCCGCACGCAGGTGACATTGATCAGCAGGTCGGGCCGGTTCAGAATCTTCCGGGTCTCGCTCATCACCTTCTCCTCCTCGCCGTTGTAGCCATCGACTCCCAAGGGAGTGTCGTGGCTAAAGAGGTTGAAAGCGTAAGGGTGGGGAAACACCTTGGGAACGATCTCAGCGCCGTAAAGATAATCCTTGGTCTGCTCAATCAGCTCATTCATGGCGGCTTGGCCCGCGCCGCTGGCCGCCTGATAGGTGCTAAGGATGACCCGCCGGATGCGCCCAAACTTGCGCAGCGGCGCGATGGCCATGAGCATGATGATGGCCGTGCAGTTGGGATTGGCGATGATGCCGGCTCCCGGCTTGATCTGCTCGGGGTTCACCTCGGGCACGACCAGCGGCACGGTCGGGTCCAGTCGAAAGGCGCTGCTGTTGTCCACCACCAGCGCTCCGGCCCGAACCGCCAATGGGGCGAGCTCGCGGCTGACGCCGGCGCCGGCGGCAAAGAAGGCGACTTTGCAGCCCGCGAAGTCGTGCTGGTGCGAATCCATCACCCGTAGCGGACGGCCGCGGAAGTGCATTTCAGCGCCCGCCGATCGGCTGGAGGCCAGTGCCGCGACGCCTCGGTCGCCGAGCCGAGAGTTTTCCAAAAGCCGGATGATCTCCTGACCCACTGCGCCGGTTGCGCCGACAACCACCGTCTCCATCTTCAAGAGTAAGTATTGCCCAAACACGGCCAAGTCCTTTGGGCTGAAAAAAGGGCTAAGACGAGCAGTCCTTACACTGATATTCGTGATATTATGTTGAGTGGGAATGGCCATGTCGCAAGCCCAGCCTGGCCTAGGCGCCAGACAACTCGACCGCATTGAGATGTCGGCTGGCCCTGGCATCGTGGTGGCTCGATCGGGCGGCCGGTTTGCCAAGCCTGTGCGCAGTGATGTGACGGTGGACGCCAATTCCCATCGGCTTTGCGTCAGCCTGGAGGGATCGATGGTCTTTGCCAGCGGCGGCCGCAGCGGCTCCGGAATGCTCTCTCAGGGCAGCATGATCTATATGGCGGGCGGCGCCCGCACGCTCGGCCTGCTCTCTCGCGGACGCCATTCATGGGTTGAGATCACTTGGCAGCGTCAAGCCTGCCTGGCGCTGGACGACTGGCTTTGCCGCCACCGCTCTCAGGCCGTCGCCTGCCGCAGCCTCTTGGGCCCGGCCTCCGGTTCGACTCAGCGCACAGAAGCCGCCGTCGAGCTTTTGAAGGAGGGAAGCCCGCTGGGCACGCCGGTCACCTTGGCCCTGCTGCATGAGCTGCTCGGCTCGCTCTTTGCCCAGCCGGCATCCGGAATTCTTGCCGAGGCTCCTCAGGAGGCCGCGCCCGCGCTTTTGAGCCTGATGGCCCAAGTGAAGGCCCGCCCGGCCGACGAGTGGTCGCTGAAGCAGGCCGCCGCCGCCACCGAATACTCTGCCTTCCACCTCTCCCGCACGTTTCGCGCCGCCGTGGGATATGGATTCCCCGAGTTTGTGGACCGCTGCCGCACCGAAGTCGCCGTCAGGCTCCTGCTGGAATCTGAAGAAGAGCTGCCCGAGGTGGCGAAAGAGGCCGGGTTCGGGTCGGTGCAGGGCCTCCGCAGCGCCTGCAAAGAGTATCTGGGCCTGCTGCCGAGCGAAATTCGCACCCGCCTGCGGCCCCGCCCGGCGCTTCGGGCCTAGCCGCCCAAGTCCAGGATCTGCGAGGCGCGCTCCATGTCTTTGTCGCCGCGCCCGCTCACATTTACCACCACCCGCTGACCGGGGGCGAAGAAGCCTTCTCGGCGAAGGACGGCAAAGGCGTGGGCGGTTTCAAAGGCGGGGATGATGCCCTCCATTTCGGCCAGCCAGCGGAAGCAAAAGAGCGCCTCGTCGTCCGTCGCGGCCGTGTACTCCGCGCGGCCGCTTGCCTTCAAGAACGAATGCTCGGCGCCCACGCCTGGATAGTCAAGGCCCGCCGAAATCGAATGGGTCGGCATGATCTGCCCTTCGTCGTCCTGCATCAGATAGCTGTAGCTGCCGTGCAGCACTCCGGGGCGCCCAGCGGTGAGCGGAGCCGCGTGCTGGCCGCCCTCCAAGCCGTGACCTCCGGCCTCCACTCCGACGATGCGCACGCTCTCGTCGCCGACAAAGGGGTGGAAGAAGCCGATGGCGTTCGACCCGCCTCCGATGCAGGCGACGATGGCATCGGGCAGGGCGCCGTGGCGCTCCAGATACTGCCGCCGCGTCTCGTGGCCAATCACGCTCTGCAGCTCGCGCACCATATAAGGGTAGGGGTGCGGCCCGGCGGCGGTGCCAATGATGTAGTGGGTGTCGGCGACGTTGGTCACCCAGTCGCGCATCGCTTCGTTCAGGGCGTCCTTCAGGGTGCGGGTGCCGCTGGTGACGGGCACAACCTTGGCGCCCATAAGCCTCATGCGAAAGACGTTGAGCTTCTGCCGCTCGGTGTCCTCGACGCCCATATAGACGATGCACTCCAGACCGAACTTGGCGCAGACGGTGGCGGTGGCAACGCCGTGCTGACCGGCGCCGGTTTCCGCGATGATGCGCTTCTTGCCCATCCGCCGGGCCAGCAGGCACTGGCCGAGGGCGTTGTTGATCTTGTGGGCGCCGGTGTGGTTCAGGTCCTCACGCTTCAGGGTCACCTGCAGCCCGCAGGCTTCGCTCAGGCGGGGCGCTTCGGTGAGCGCGGTCGGCCGGCCCACATAGTCATGGAGCAGCGCGGCGAACTCAGCCCGAAACTCCGGCTCGCTCCAGGCCTTGACGAACTCCGCCTCCAACTCATCGAGCGCCGGAACGAGGGTTTCGGGGACATATCGTCCGCCGAACTCGCCAAATCGAGAAGGAGCCCCAGGAATCGTGGCCATGAGGGCATCAGTTTAGCGGCTGCGGAAGGGCAGCGCCTGTTCTGCTTGGGCGCCCAGGCACAAAAATGCCCGCCCCAAAGAATGAAGATCGGAGCGGGCTATGGATTGCAACGGGTGATGATGGCCCGAGGGCCTGTTTTGCTTTGGTAGCGGCGCGCGGACTCGAACCGCGGACCTAACGGGTATGAACCGTTCGCTCTAACCAACTGAGCTACGCCGCTGCAAGGCTCCATTATGACTTGTCCGGAAAGCCAATGGGGCCCGGTGGGCTAGACTCGCCCTCATGTCCTGGGCCCCCGTGGTTTTGGCGGCGATGGCGGCCGACCCTTTTGCCGCATTTCAGCAGGCGGCGGCCAGCCGTCAGCCTTCGGCTTTGATGGCTCTCGCAGGGCCGGAAGTGACTGCCTCCGACGCCGTTTTTCTGGGCCGTCCGGGCAGCTTTGGCGTTGGCCGCAAGGGCTGGACGGCCCTGCCGCTCGATGGCTTTGACGGCGAGCAGTACGCGGTCTTTACCACGCCGCTCACCACTCAGGACTTTGGCGAGCCGCTCTTCCTGGTGCGCGAAGGCCGCCTGGCCCGCCGCCTGCCGGAGCTGGACACCCAAGGGTGGCGGCCCAAGGCGATGGACTTCCAGATCAACATCACCAAAGCCTCCAAGATGGCGGTGATTCGCGCCGAGGTGACTCTGCAGCGAGGGCAAGGGCGGTATGTGTTTTTCCGCCTCTCGCCCAATTACACGGTCTCGCTTGCCTCCGCGCGATATCGCCAAGCCGGCGGCGTGGTGATGATGGAGATTCCCGACGGCCCCGAGCCCAAGGTGTGGCTCCAATACTCCGGCACGGTTGACCAGCCCGAATATGCGGGCGCCATTGATGACACCGAGGCCATGCTCACCAACGACATCTGGTGGCCCAGCCTGGGGCGCCTGCCGTTCCCCTTCACCGCCAAAGTCGACGCGCCGCCCGGAGAAAGGGTGTTTATGAACGGGGTCGAAACGTCGCCCGGCCAGTACCGCTGCGACCTGCCGGTGAACTGGCTCAGCCTGACCGTCGGCCCCCAGAAGATCAGCCGTGTCGGAAATTTCTACGCGGCTTCGCTGAACATGGAGGAGGCTGACCGCATCCGCCAGGCCCGCATGTACGCCCCGGTTTGGGAGTTCTTTTCCCGCTGGGCTAAGCCGCCTTTCAAGGGCTACGGCGCGCTGGAGTCACCGCTCTATGGCGGAGGCGCCCTGGAGGCCTACAGCCACGCCACCTATGGCGAGGACTGGCTGCCGGACGAAGACGCTCATGAGCCGGCGCACACCTGGTGGGGCGGCATCATCCCGAATTCCTATCTCAAGAGCTTTTGGAACGAATCTTTCGCCGTCTGGAGCGAGGGAACCTATGCCCGGCGCGGCCCGATCGGGCTGGCTTCGGCCAAAGCGGCGGCCTTTGTCCAGGTTCCGCGCGTCTCGCCAAGCTGGGACACGGCGCCTCTGGTGGCCTCCGGCGCCGACATCGGCCCGGCATCGGGCGACCTGGGCTACGGCAAGGGCGGCTGGGTTCTCCAGCAGCTCGAATTCGAAATGGGCTCCGCCAAGCTGGATGAAGCCTGCCGCAAATGGCTGGCCGAGCACCCCAAGGGCAGGCTCGGAGAATGGGAGGACTTTGAGCGGGCCGCGGGTTCCGAATGGAAATGGTTCTTTGACCAATGGCTCCGCCGCACCGGGGCTCCCGAGTTTGAGTTGACCGGCGTGGCCTATTCGGGAGGCCGACTGAGAGGCGAGGCTGTCTTCAAGGGCGAGCCGTATCGCATGAAGGTCGGCGCAATCATCCGGCTCCAAAATGGCGGCGAACGCCGCGTGGCCATCGACTTGATCCCAGTGGGGCAGACCGCGAAGTTTGAGGTTGTCTGCCCGCCTGCTGACTCCATCACCCTGGACCCCTGGCGCCGCGCTCCGGCCATCC
>JBGSIR010000504.1:0-1524 GCA_041742415.1 Fimbriimonadaceae bacterium
GTGGTCTTGCCCGTGCCCGGGCGGCCCAGCAGCAGGATGGACTTGCCGCCGCGCACCACGTCTTCGATCATGTCGATGGTGCCCTGCACGGCTCGGCCCACGCGGCAGGTGAGGCCGATGATCTTGCCGTGGCGGTTGCGGATGGCGGAGATGCGGTGGAGCGTGCGCTCGATGCCGGCGCGGTTGTCCTGGCCGAATTCGCCGAGGCTCCGAACGACATAGGAGAGGTCGGCCTCTTCGATGGGAAGGTCGGCCCAGCGCTCGGTGGAGGCGCGGAAGCGGACCTCAACCGAGCGGCCGTAGTCCAGAACAATCTCGATGAGACTGCCCAGGTCGGAGCGTTGCTCCAGCCTTTCGCGGACACGCGGGGGGATTACGGCGAGAAGCTCGGGCAGTCCGTCGGAGAATCCAGTCATGGAAGGGGTTCCCGCATTACGGGACGTGCGCATCGGTAAAGAAGCGGCGGGCGAAGGCTGATCATGCCCGCCGCTGATAGTCTCTGTCAAGGCCTATGCCAATCAAATAGGCTCGTCGCCCAGGGTCACCGTCACGTCGCGGGCCTGTCCGGCGCTCCAAACCTTCAGCTTGAGCTTGTCGCCCGGCTTCTTGCTGAGCAGAACCACCTGGAATTCGCTCCAGTCGGCCAGCTTCTTGCCCTCGGCTTCCAGCACCACGTCGAACCGCTTGAGCCCCGCCTGCGCGGCCGGAGCGCCTTGCCCGATGTTCATGATAATGAGCCCGGCCTGAGGGACTTCGGCCGTGGTCTCGAGCTGGCGCTGAAGAATGGCGCGGTTGCGCGGGCTGGGCAGAACGTCATCGGCCAGCTCCACACCCATCCAGCCATAGCGGGCGCGGCCAAATTTCAGGATGTCATCCACCACCTGCTGGGCGCGGTGCATAGGGATGGCGAAGCCGAGCCCGATGCTGCCGCCGCTCTGGCTGAGGATGGCGGTGTTGATGCCCACCAGCTTGCCGTCGGCGGTGGCAAGGGCGCCTCCCGAGTTGCCGGGGTTGATGGCGGCGTCGGTCTGGATGGCGTCGATCAGCGGCGTGCTGGGTGTCTTGAGGATGCGTCCGGTCGCGCTCACGACGCCGACGCTCACGGTGTTCTCATATCCCAGCGGGCTTCCCACGGCCAGCACCCATTGGCCCTGCTCCAGGGCCTTGCTGTCGCCGATGGGCGCGGCCTTGAGGCCGGTGGCCTCCACCTTCACGAGCGCAAGGTCGCTGCGGGGGTCCGAACCCACAATCTTGCCCGCGATCGTGCGGCCGTCGGCCAGCTTCACCTGAAGCTCAGCCGAGCCCTGCACCACGTGATGGTTGGTGAGAATGTAGCCCTCGGCGTCAATCACCACTCCCGATCCGCCGCCGGCCTTCACCAGCATCGGCTCGCCGAACATCGCCCGCTGCATGCGCAGGTTGTCGATGCTCACCACGCTGGGGAGCAGCGCTTTGGCGGCGGCGCGAAAATCGACCGCGCCCACGGCTCCGCCCGCCTGAACGGGCATGCCAATCGGGGCGTCG
>JBGSIR010000505.1:0-1765 GCA_041742415.1 Fimbriimonadaceae bacterium
AGGCTGGCAAGCGAGGCAGTTTCCGGAGCTGGAGGCTGTCGCGGTCATCCCCGAGGCGGAGCTGAGGGAGGAGGGCTTTGGCTACCGCGCCGCCACCCTGCCATTGGCGGCCCAGGCGATGGCCGAGCGTGGCGGCCGTGCTTGGCTGGCCGGTTTGGCACGGCGGTCGAGTGAGGACATTCAAAGCGAGCTGATCCAGCTCCCGGGAGTGGGCCCCAAGCTGGCCGACTGCATCGCGCTCTTTGCCTTGAACCGCCGGGACTCTGTGCCGGTGGACACCCACGTCTGGAGCGCGGCGGTTGAGCTCTACTTTCCTGAGTGGCGGGGCCTGGCGCGGTCTCCGGCACGCATGGCTCAGGTGAGCGCGCGGGTGAGAGATGAGTTCGGCGACGATGCGGCTTGGGCGCAGCAGTTGATGTTTTCCAGCGGAATGCTGCGCGGGCGCCGCAGAATAGAGAAGTGATTGCCGAGCTTGCCCTGGCGGCTGCGTTTGCCGAGCCAATGCTCCTGCTGCGCGTGGCAGACCCGGAAGTCAACGAAAGCAGCGGCCTTGCGGCCAGCCTTCTTTCCGACGGCGTCTTCTACACCCACAACGACAGCGGCGACAAGCCCCGCTTCTTCCGCTTTGACCGCGCGGGCAAGGTGACCGGAATCTTTGATCTCACCGGGGCAGAGGCCCGCGACTGGGAGGACATGGCGGCGGCCGAAGTGGGCGGGCGGCCCTATCTCTACTTGGCGGACGTCGGCGACAACGCTCAGGTGCGAGAGTCGGTGGTGATCTACCGGGTCGCTGAGCCGACCGGGCCGGGTCGGGCGCTCACCGAGTTTGACCGCTACGAAATCCGCTATCCCGACAAGCCGAGGGACTGCGAGGCAGTGTTTGTGGAGCCGGAGACCGGGCACATTTGGCTCGTGAGCAAGGCGCGGGACCAGGTGACGGTGCTCTACCGGCTTCGTCGCCCCCTTCGCTCGGGCGCGTACACCGCAGAGCGTCTGGGCGAAATTCCCGTTGACACGGGGGGCCTCGGTGGGACCCTGGTGACCGGCGGCGACGCCTCGGCCGACGGCAGCATGGTGGCGCTCCGCACCTACACCGGCCTGCTGGTCTACACCGTCAAGGATTCCTTCGCCGATTGGATGGATCAGGAGCCTGTTTCGGTTCCCGGACCGCGCGAAAGACAGGGCGAAGCGGTGTGCTTTGCGCGGCACAATTACGGCCTCATCACCAGCAGCGAAGGCAGCCCAATGCCGGTTTCTCTCATTCGAATCCTCCGGGATTCCGGGGCTCCTGGCCCTTCCGAGCCGGGTCCCGCTCCAGAATTCGGGGTACGTTCCGATCTGCTCCATTGAGCCATCTATGCGAAAGCTCATCTTAATTGTCCTCGCCACGGCCCTGCAGCAGTTTGCAGTGGCAGGCTCCGCGCCCCTTGCTGGCCTGGAGTTTCGCGAACGGACAGAAGTGAAAAAGATCGAAGGCGAAGTCGTCTATCGATTCAGCAGAAACCTCCGCCCGGGCCAGATTAAGGTCAACTCACAAGGCGCGTCAGGAATTGAAAGGATTCTCTTTAGCCAGGTCTGGGTGAACGGCCATCTGAAGAGTGAGCACGAAGTCAGCCGGGTTCGAACCGGCGGCGGAGTGACGGAATATCTGATGGGGCCCGCCGGGTTCCAGGCCAGCCGAGGATCGGGCACCTTCACCCGCGCCGCCGTCATGGAAGTGGAGGCCACCGCCTACACCCCCGACGCGGGCCGCGGCGCCGCTGCC